>JALTRC010000644.1 GCA_026998145.1 Gammaproteobacteria bacterium | reverse complement strand
ATATGAAAGAGGGTAGTGGTGTGTATTGTGTTGATGAAAATGGCAGGGAGATGCCCATCAAGCCCGCCGGTTATAATCATTTTAAAGATAACTTATGAAATCAAATATTAAAATTCCAGCCCAATTATTAAAAAATCCACTGCATTTTTTATCTTTGGGATTTGGTAGTGGTTTATCGCCTAAAGCACCGGGTACAATGGGCACGCTTGCGGCTGTACCTGTTTATTTTCTGGTGCAGCAATACAGTGATTTGAATGGGTATTTATTCATCACTTTGCTGATTTCGCTGCTTGGGGTATATCTGTGTGGCTATACCAGCCGGGCACTTAAGGTGCATGATCATCCGGGTATCGTCATTGATGAAATTGCCGGTTTTTTAATTACCATGATTGCGGTGCCTTTTTCATGGCTCAATGTGCTGGCCGGTTTTGTATTGTTCAGGGTATTTGATATTTTAAAACCCTGGCCCATTTCCTGGCTGGACAAAAATGTACATGGGGGGCTGGGTATTATGCTGGATGATGTACTGGCCGGTTTATTTTCATTATTAATATTGCACATATTAGTTAATTATCAGGTGTTATAAATATGCTAACAAGGATTGTTCTTTTACTGTCACTTTTAAGTATCAGCTTTGTTTCTCGCGCAGAAGTTTTTATAGAAGTTCAGGGGCTGTTTTCTGGCAAGGCGGTTGTATTGATTAATGGTCGCCGGCATATTTTGTCTGTTGGGCAAACGTCTCCTGAAGGGGTAAAAATGATTTCCGCCGATAGCCAGTCGGCGGTATTAGAAGTGGATGGAAAGTCCCGGCAATATCGTTTGGGTAATCGAGTTAGCACTCAGTTTGCTAAAAAAGAAAAAACCACTGAAATGATTTCGGCTGATAAACGGGGGATGTTTTTAAGCCATGGAAGTATTAATGGTCAGCCGGTAGAATTTTTAGTGGATACAGGAGCCACCACAGTGGCAATCAGTGGGCAACTGGCTAAAAAGCTGGGTATTTTATACCGGCTTGATGGCACCGAAACACGAGCCTCTACAGCATCTGGTACCGCCCGCGCCTGGGCCATTACCTTAAAGTCCGTGACGCTGGGAAAAATCAAACAGAAAAATGTGAAAGCAATGGTGGTAGAAGGGGATTATCCCCGCCATGCCTTATTGGGGATGACGTTTCTGGATCGTCTGCATGTAAAAAAATCGGCTAACCTACTCAGCCTGGAACAGGCTTTTTAATGAGCCGGTAGCGGGTTTTCGCTATACAGGCTGCGGGCCTGTAATCCCTGATATAGCCCTCTGAAAATTATATTGGCGGTTGATAAAACCGGAATGGCAACAACCATGCCGGTAAAGCCCCATATATTGCCAAAAATAATAATGCCGATAATCACCATCGCCGGATGCAGATTGACTGCATTGGCAATCACTGATGGTATGACCACCACATTATCAATAATCTGAGCAATTAAAATCACCCCAATGGCGGCACCGGCCAGCCATAAATCCAGCGGCGATTGTCCCAGCACTAGCAGTAGTGGTAGTACCATGGCCAGCAGCGGCCCCACATAGGGAATTAAATTTAAAATGCCGGCGACTATGCCCAGTAAAATATAGGAGTCCAGCCCAATGGCAAAAAATCCAAAACCGGTCATCAGTGACATAATGGCCGATTGAATCATAATGCCGCGAATGTATTGCTGTAATTGCTGAGCGACGCGGGCATAAATTAACCAGCCTAATTCAAAGCTGTTATTGGGAAGGCTATCCAGAAAAAAATTGCGAATCTGCCGGTAATCCCGAATCAGAAAAAAGGTAAAGATGGGTACCAGAATGGTCATCACCGACAGATTAATTAAAATATTGGAGAGCTGGATTAAAAGGGTTTTGCCCCAGCTATTGGTTTGATCCAGCAGAGGCTGTAATAGATTATCTTTTAAATTAAAGCCAAGGGACTGACTAAAAAACAGGCTAAGCCGGTTAAAGGATTCAAGCAGCGTATTCCACATAACGGGCAGTTGCTGTTGTAAATACCCAAGCTGTGATAGCAGGTGAGGTAAAAAGAGTGAAACCGCCAGTGCGCTCACAATCACCAGTAATAATAAAACCAGCAGGGATGAAGTGGTGCGGGAAAGCCCCTGGCGTTCCAGCATACTGCTT
>JALTRC010000643.1 GCA_026998145.1 Gammaproteobacteria bacterium | reverse complement strand
AACCGTTTGCCCAGATTAGCATAGGCATCAATTCGTCTGTCCCGTAAATAAGGCCATTCCCGGCGAATTTTTTCTGTTTTTTGCAGATCAATGTCAGCATAAATAATGTCATCGTTATGCTGTGATGCCTGGCTAATCATTTCCCCCTGTGGATCACAGATAAAGCTGTGGCCCCAGAAATCAATGGCATTGTCGCCATCTTTTTCCATGCCGGTGCGATTACAGGCTGCCACATATAAACCATTGGCAATGGCATGGCTTTGCTGAATGGTTTGCCAGGCTTTACGCTGGCGGTTTTTTTCTGTGCTTGTATCACCCGGTTCCTCACCAATGGCGGTGGGGTAGAGCAGAATATCCGCACCGGCCAGCGCCATTAAGCGGGCCGCTTCCGGATACCATTGATCCCAGCAAATCAGTACGCCCAGTTTGCCAACCGATGTGGTAATGGGGCTAAAGCCCAGATCCCCCGGCGTAAAATAATATTTTTCATAATAGCCCGGATCATCAGGGATATGCATTTTGCGATATTTGCCCGCAATGCTGCCGTCTTTTTCAATCACCACGGCGGTATTGTGATACAGACCGGCGGCGCGTTTTTCAAATAATGAACAGACAATCACCAGTTGATGTTTTTTAGCCAGTGCTGAAAAAAATGCCGTACTGGGGCCAGGAATGGTTTCCGCCAGATCAAAATGCTGTGGATTTTCCGACTGGCAAAAATACAGGCTGTTATGGAGTTCCTGCAAAAGAATTAACCGGGCGCCATTTTGAGCTGCCTCGGAAATTGAAGCTTTAAGCTGCTGCATGTTTTTTGTTTTATCAGCGTTATTGGCCTGTTGAATCAATGCCAGTTTAATCATTGTGGATTTCCGCTATTTGCATGGTTAAACAATGGAGGCTGCCGAACTGCTGGATAATGGGCAGGCAGTTAATGGGAATGATTTTATGGTGTTTGAATACGGATTGAAATATTTCGATTACCCGGGCATCTTTTTCATCCTGATAAACCGGCAATAACACGGCCTGATTAATGATTAAAAAATTTAGATAGGTGGCGGGTAATCGCTGCCCCTGATGATAGATGGGTGCGGGCAGGGGGATGGGAATCAGCTCGTAGGCTTTGCCATCTGTATTGCGAAATGTTTCCAGCTCCCGGCGCATGTTATCCAGCTCGCTAAAATGTTCTGTGTCGCTTTCATCACAATGGGCATACATAATGGTATTGGCATTGCAGAAGCGGGCCAGGGTATCAATATGGCTGTCCGTATCATCGCCGGCCAGTGCTCCGTGATGCAGCCATAAAATCTGTTCTATACCCAGGCTTTGCCGTAATACCTCTTCGATCTGCTGTTGTGAATAAGCAGGGTTACGCTGGGGGCTGAGCAGGCAGCGACTTGTGGTGAGCAAACTGCCAGCACCATCCGTATCAATACTGCCCCCCTCCAGTACAAAATCAATCGCCTGCAGGGGTAGCTTTAGCTGCCTGGCAAATACCTGCTGATTGATCTGGTTATCCAGCTGCGCCGGGTATTTATTACCCCAGCCATTAAACTGAAAATCCAGTAGCTGCCGCTTGCCGTTTTGCAAAATGCTAATGGGGCCATGATCTCTCGCCCAGCAGTCATTGGAATCGGCAATCACAAAATGGCAGGCGGCAATGGCATTAGCACTTTGTATTTTTTGTTGAATATGCTGCTGATGTTCGGCGCTGTTACACACTATGACCAGCTGTTCACGGACGCTGATTTCTTTTACCATCTGCACATACACAGATTCCACATCGGCCAGGTTTTGCCAGTCGGTTGCAGGATGAGGCCAGGTGAGCATCACTGCCCACTGGGGTGCCCATTCAGGTAAAAGTTTTCTTTGAGAGAGAGATGGTGACATAGGGTGAATTATACCAGCAGCCTGATAGCGGGTCGGCTGATCCGGCGATATAAACGTTTTCTGGCAGATATAGAACTGGAAGATGGCAGCATAGTGGTAGCCCATTGCGCCAATACGGGGGCCATGACCGGCTGCCAGCCGGATCATGCACGGGTGTGGTTAAGCCCGGCCAATGACCCCAGACGCAAAACCGCCTATAGCTGGGAGCTGGTAGAACTGGCGGGCAATGTATTGTGCTGCATCAATACATCCTTAACCAATAAAGTGGTGGCCGAAG
>JALTRC010000642.1 GCA_026998145.1 Gammaproteobacteria bacterium | reverse complement strand
CCCAGCCAGGCCTGCTGTTGCAGGGGGAAGGGGTAGGGGATAGATCCCTCTTCAAAGGCGAGAAACTCCGCTTCATCCAGCGGCTGTATGCGCCGCCCCATATCAAAGATTTTAAATGAACTGCCTGATTGCTTTAAAAAATCACTAATGCCGCTAATGCTTGTCATGATGATGTATTCGCCGGGTTAATAATAAGCTGGCCGGATTGATTGCCGAGGCAGATTTTACCATCAATAAAATCCACCAGTCGCTGGCCGGCATGAATTTTTCGCCAGCCCCGCATAATCTCCAGATCCCGCTCGCCCCGCACCAAGGCTTCCAGTTGTTTGCGGGGGGCAATGCTGCTGTGATGAATATTGTGCTCGGCAGCCTGTAATTTCAGCAGGGCGCTCAGGGCATCTACCTGTGCATCCTGCAGGGCATTGAGTTTGTGTTTTTTCGGCAGTCTGGGCCATTGATCTTTGGGGATGCTCTGGCCTTTTTTTATGGCATTCAGTAAGGCCTGTAAATCATCCTGATTGAGGCGGCTTTTTTGCAGGGAGCGTAATGATCGGATGGCCTGTGTGCTGGCCGGTTGCTGGCGGGCCATATCCAGCAGGGCATCATCCGGCAGAAGACGGCGGCGGGGTAGATTGCGTACCATGGCCTGTTCTTCCCGCCACTGGGCCAGAGCCTGCAAAATGGCCAGCTGCTGGCCGTGTAAGCGTTGCACACCTTTTACCTTGCGCCACATGGCGTCGGTTTGCACGGTAAAACTGGCCGGATCGCTGAAAGCCGCAAAGTCTTCTTCCAGCCAGCTCAGGCGGCCCAGCTTTTCAAGCTCGTCACGCATTTGCGGAAAGGCCTGGGCCAGATAAATCACATCATTGGCGGCGTATTCAATTTGTTTGGGGCTTAGGGGGCGCTTCATCCAGTCGGTGCGTGTCTGGGTTTTGTCTATGTCTTCATTGAGGCAGATTTTCATTAATGCCGCGTAGCCAATCTGTTCACCATAGCCCAGCAGAGCGGCTGCAATCTGGGTATCGAAAATGGGGCGGGGTAGCATCTGGTAGGCAGTGTGAAAAATTTCCAGATCCTGCCCCGGCGCATGAAATACCTTGAGAATCTTCTCATTGCGAAACAGTTCCAGCACCGGCTCAATGGAATCCAGCGCCAGGGGGTCAATGCAAACCGCGTGATGGGCATCGCCAATTTGAATCAGCGCCAGCTCCGGATAGTAGGTGGTTTCCCGGTGGAACTCGGTATCCACGCAGATAAAGTCACTGTCGGCAAACTGCTGGCAGGCCAGTTGCAGGGCATCGGGGGTATCAATATAGGTGCTGTTCATGGGGCTGGCCGTGGCAAAAGGGCTATTGTACTGAAAATGCTCCGGCCGGGATATGATTGTCGAGGTTTGTGTCCGCCGGGGTTATTTGGGCGCCAGTAATTCAATCTCATAACCATCAGGATCTTTCACAAAAGCAATAATGGTTGTGCCTGCATTCATGGGACCGGCTTCGCGCATAATCTCGCCGCCCTGTTGGCGAATATCTTCTACGGCTTTGTAAACGTCATCCACTTCAATGGCCAGGTGGCCAAAGCCATTGCCTAAGTCGTAATGGTCTGTATCCCAGTTGTAGGTCAGCTCCAGTGCTGTGTTTTGTGATTCATCACCATAGCCTAAAAACGCCAGGGTAAATTTACCGTCCGGGTAATCTTTTTTGCGTAGCAGCTGCATACCCAGCACCTGGGTATAAAAGGCAATGGATTTATCCAGGTTCCCTACTCGTAACATGGTGTGTAAAAAACGCATAAACAGTCCTTAAAATTATTGGCCAAATCCCGCATACTTAAAATCAGAGCTTATAAAAAACGAGATAGATGCATAATGATGGAATTTAATGGCAGTCAATTCAAGCAGGAATTTAATCAGGTTAGCAATGAGCTGGCTCTGAGTTTGCAGCAGGCCGATGAGGCTTCGGCAAAGGAGCTGATTAGCGCCGTGCTGGAGTCGGTGGATATTATGCAGCGTGTGGATGCGGATGTGGGCGCTGGCCGGGTGGATATTGATGAGGAGGATATTAGCCAGATTGGTGATTATATGCTGAGCCTGTTAATGGCTCTGGGTGATATGGCCGGGCAGCGCAGCATGTCGCAAACCATGTTGTATTTGCATCGACTATCCTTGCCGGTGGCCATGTGGATTAGTCAGCATGGGGGCAAAATCAAGCAGCTGGAAATTATTGTTAATGCCATTGCCACCCTGGCTAATGAAATTAAAGAGCCTGATATGCTGGTTGAATTTGCCGGAGTGATTGAGCAGATTGTGGATCATGTTAGTGATGATCTTCGCAGGGATCTGGAAGCGGCTAATCAGATGCGCCCCTGGTTAATACTCAATATGAACTGGGGCATAGTGGCGACGCGAAGCCATAATGTAGAAACAATGCGGCGAGTGTTTGATAAATTAATCCACAATATTCCCGCCGAAGCCGGGCAGTTTTTTCAGGAAGGAATGCAGCAGATGGAAGTTGTGAATTATCCAGAGCATGTGCGAGAGGTAATGAAAGAGTATCATCAGATGCTGGGTGGCGGGGTAAGCATTTCCTGAATGTTATTATCAGGTCTGTTATTTGTTTTTATCTGCTTTCCGGTAGCGCAGCGCCTGTATAAAAGATCGTACATCCGTATGTTCTCTGGAAATAATTAATGAAATGCTGATTTCTTCCAGTGCCGCATACAGGCATGCAATAGCAGCCAGTTGTATTGGCCAGTCCAGTAATCCGGAAAATAATAATAGGTAGGCTACAACCGTAATAGCCACAGCAATTTTTACGCTCCAGGTATGATAGCCGATGAGTGTTCTGAATTTAATCAGGCCCAGAATAACCGGTAGTGTAAAACTGCCGATAATAATGCTGACAGACAGGAAATGTTGCTGAATGATTTCAGGCCATAAAATCCAGGCGCCAATGGCAATGGTGCTGTATATTGCGAAATCCCCCCAGCTATCCAGATAGGAGCCAAGAGCGGTAATCTGCTTAAGGCGACGAGCCAGATAACCATCTAGCACATCGGTGAATTCCGAGAAAATAAAAACACCTAAAAACCACATCTCCTGACGATTCAATGCCAGCATAATTAATACCGGTGCCATTAGAATGCGAACAGAACTGACCAGGTTCGGAATTTTTAAAAAATCGGCTAATACTATTTTTTCAGACATGACGTATGGCTCAGTATGGTCGTTTGCGGATGCCCCATTGAAACAGGAATTTTGATATGGTGAGTTCAAACGCAATAAATACACTAACCAGCATCAGTATATGCTGCATATCCAGCCCAAAATGATGCATCATAAAAAAAGCCGGTAAAAAAGATTCCGGTATCTGGTCAAGCAGAGGCGCCATGCTGCTGGGGGGAAGTTTGAGTCGGCGTTTAATAAAGCTGGATATTAAATCACCGCTCATCGCCAGCAGCGCAATTAACACACCGATTTGTATTGAATAGCCCAGCAGCAGGCCCAATGTAGACGTTATCAGGATGGATGCCAGAATGCCGCGCCAGGTTTTGGATGTACCGAGGATGGGTTGTCCATCGATAAATTTCATGCCCGCATCAATACTGAAACTCCATTTGTTTGCCAGCAGATTACGGGCGATAATGGGGCTGGCGTTGGCAACAATAATCAGCAACAGTAAATAGATAAAGGATGTTTGCAGCATTGTCCGGTTCTCACTTTAAAATACTCACCTATAACATTCACAAAGGATTTAGTGCCAGTAATCGCCGCTTTATATTGCATGGTATTAAAGATGCCCTGCAGGAAGTGGATGCGGATGTGTTATTTTTACAGGAAATACAGGGTGAGCACCAGCACCATTCCTCACGAATTGAAAACTGGCCGGATAATGGCCAGTTTGAATTTCTGGCGGATGAAATCTGGCCCCATCATGCCTATGGTAAAAATGCCATTTACAACAAAGGTCATCATGGTAATGCCATTCTCAGTAAATATAATTTCTGTGAGTGGGAAAACATCAATGTGTCTTTGATGAAAACCGCCAGCCGCAGCCTGCTGCACGGCACCCTGGACATCCCTTTTATTTCCTCCAGAATGCATGTGATCTGTGTGCATCTGGGTTTGTTCGGTCATGAGCGGGAGCGCCAGCTGGAACAGTTAATAAAACGTATTAACTCCCATGTGCCCCAGAATGAGCCATTAATTATTGCCGGTGATTTTAATGACTGGCGCAGCAGAGCCGAGCGCCACTTAAATAATATTCTGGGTGTTAAAGAGGTGTTTAAAGATTTGCACGGCCAGCATGCGCGGACTTTTCCTGCCTGGTTGCCGGTGCTGCCAATGGATCGTATTTATACTCGTGGCCT
The DNA here is from genome assembly GCA_026998145.1 of Gammaproteobacteria bacterium. Classification (GTDB taxonomy): domain Bacteria; phylum Pseudomonadota; class Gammaproteobacteria; order SZUA-229; family SZUA-229; genus JALTRC01. Next base: position 2,393 of record JALTRC010000642.1, on the reverse strand, counting down.
GGAAGTGGTTGACTGTCGTCCGCTGGATGGTCATCCATGGCGCCGACTTTCTGATCATCTACCTCTGGTGTCTGAGTTTATTCTCGATTAGCTGTAAAGCGTTAACAGGCCCTAATTAAGAGCCGCAGGGTGAACCTTGTATATACCTTTGGCAACACGGAATACAAAACGGTTATGAGTTGGTGTATATTGGCCGGTTTCTATAACACTGCCCGACAGGAATATGCTCGAATAGGAGGGTTTTATATTCGTAAAATAATGTTTGAATTCCTGCAGTGTGACGATGATTTCGCCCCGTTCATTACGTGAGCCTAAATCGCCATTTGCAACGGCAGAAAGGAACTGATCTTTAAGAGCCATGTTTCTAACCCTGAAAGTTTTATGAGCCTGAAATTTTACGAATAGTGGAACAGCTTGTCAGTGATAAAAGTTACATAGTAGAAGAGATACAGAATGATACGAGACGATATAATTAAAATCCGCATAGATATAGTCAGCGAGCAGCAGCATGCCCTGTCTTTGATGCTGGCCAGTGATGGGGCGATTGTGCGTCAGGGGAACGGGGATTTGCCGGTTGAGGAAGCGGTGTTTGACGGGCAGATTGACAGCAGTGTTTTTAATACGCTGGTCGAGCGTCTGGATGACCAATTGTTTGCCTATGCTTCTGTTTATGATCATCCGGATAAGACAGGTATACCGTTGATTTATTCTGTCGCATTTCTGGATAATCAGGGAGAGGAAAGTTTTTTTGAATTCAGATTTGCCACGCAAACCGCTGATCTGGGTGATTTGCTACCTTGCTTTGATGATTTTATTTCCCAGGCTGTACACTTAACGGATAGCTGGTATCAGCAACAACTTGTAAAGAGTTAAAATGTTTGTTCTTCTTGATATTAAAAAACTGCCCGATAACACCAAACGCCTGCAGGATGATGAGGTGCATTGTCTGAGCTTTCAGCTTTTTTATACTTTAAAAGATGTGCCGGATTCGTTTACTGGAATCGTGCACCATGCAAAAGACAGCAAAGCCATGAAGTGCAGTCACTTTAATGATCCTAAGGGCAATAGCCGAAAAGTCATTGCCCTGAAAAATAAATTAAAGCCGGGTGTGTTTGATGGTATCAAAACCATTTTATACGGTATTTGTGAAGGCAAGGAATACAGCTACCCGCTCACTGATGATGAACTGACCGCACTGGCTAAAAATTAAATATCTTATTTAACTATTTTATAGCAGGGCACATATTTTGTGCCGGGCAGTTTCATGCGCTGATCCTGCACAAAGGATTGCAGTAATGCATCCAGCGGCTGCATAATATTTTTGTCGCCACGAATTTCAAACAGCCCATGCTCCTCAATGGCATGTATGCCATCCTCTTTTACATTGCCGGCGACTATGCCTGAAAATGCACGGCGCAAATTAGCGGCTAATAAATGCTTATCCTGGTCTGTATGCAATTCCAGTTTTGCCATATTTTCATGGCTGGGGATAAAGGGTTTCTGGAATTCATGTTCAACATTTAATATCCAGTTATAGTAATAGGCGTCCCCATTGCTGCGACGAAAATCCTTAACCGCTTCCATGCCGGCTTTCATTTCTCTGGCCACCAGAGCCGGATCATCAATAATTATTTTGTAGCGTTGTTGTGCTTCAAAGCCCAGAGTCAGTTCAATAAAATGGTGTATCTGGCGAAAATAATTCTCGGCACTTTTCGGGCCGGTAAAAATCAGCGGGAAGGGGATTTCAGCATTGTCTGGATGCAGTAAAACACCCAGCAGATATAAAATTTCTTCCGCCGTACCTGCACCGCCAGGGAAAACCACTATGCCATGCCCGGTACGAATAAAACCTTCCAGACGTTTTTCAATATCCGGCATAATCACCAGATCATTCACAATCGGGTTGGGGGATTCGGCAGCAATAATGCCCGGCTCGGTCATGCCAATATAGCGGCCATTATAAATACGCTGTTTATTGTGGCCGATGGTGGCGCCCTTCATGGGGCCTTTCATGGCGCCGGGGCCGCAGCCGGTGCAGATGTTCAGCCCTCGCAGTCCCATTTCATGGCCCACTTCCTTGGTGTAATCATATTCTTCCCGGTGAATAGAGTGCCCACCCCAGCACACCACCAGATTCGGGTCTGTATTGGGTTTGATAATATTGGCATTACGCAGCAGGTGAAAAACAGAGTTGGTAATACCTTCTGAGGATTCCAGGTCGTACTTGCTGTTGGTTTCAATTTCATTGCGGGCAAACACAATATCCCGCAATACGGAAAACAGATGTTCCTGAATACCGCGAATCATTTGATTGTCTACAAAAGCACGTGGCGGTGCGTTCTGAATTTCCAGTTTGATGCCCCGCTCTTCGGCAATCACCTGAATCTGGAAAT
>JALTRC010000641.1 GCA_026998145.1 Gammaproteobacteria bacterium | reverse complement strand
TGATTTAAACGGTTTACAGGAAGCCCTGAAAACAGACGATATAACACTGGCAACAGAAGTGGAATTTTTCAAACTATTCCCTGATTGCGAAGTGGGCGCCATGCCACCTTTTGGCAATCTATATGACATGGATGTTTATGTGGCCGAAAGTCTCACCGAAGATGAATACATTGCCTTTAATGCGGGCACCCATTCGGAAGTGATACAGATGGATTACCGGGATTACGAAATGCTGGTGAAACCTAAAATGGTGATTTTGCTTAACTGATTTTTTTGCCTGACGCGAAGACGCGAAGGACGCGAAGCTTTTAAAAAGATTTGACGCAGAGGCGCAGAGTATTTGGGATAGGAGAAGCTAATAACTGTCATTCCGGCAGGCCTTTGGCCGGAATCCAGAAACAGTCTTTTATTGCTGCCTTGCCAACCCAGCTCCTTCCTGAAATTGTCTGTATCATAAACGCTCAAGAATCCTCTGAATAAACTTCACGTCCTTCGCGCCTTCGCGTCAAAAAAAATCAATCCCGAAATTCAGAAACCCGCACCCGGCCATCCACCATACGGGACTCCCGTTTCATAATTTTTTCCATTTTGTCCCAGAACGCCTGCTTTAAATCAAAGTCCTGAGCAATGGCAGTTCCCATTACCAGAATCAGCAGGTCGGCACATTCCTCGGCCAGATCCTCTTTTGATTTACCCTTGGTAACACAGGCGGATATTTCCCCCAGCTCCTCGGCCATCAGGGCAATACGGTAGGTCATCTCCTCACCGCCCCTGTTTTTAAAATCATGCTTGTCATGGAAAGCCTGCACTTCGGCCAGCATATCCTGATAGGAATCCGGATTCATATATCGCCCCTCTATCGTAAAAGCCGACAGCTTAAGCCCCTGATAAAAAAATACAATCCCTGTCAACCAAATCACGCCGGCATCGTTAATAACTATAAAACACGCAAGACTGGACGAATGATCGCAATTACAACAACATACACCTTAAACAGCCCTTACCAGCTGGGGCAACACCATCAATCATCACAGGAGACATCGGCTCTGCAAAATCAACAGGCCATGAACCGGTTCTTATCAGGCATTGAGCGGCAGGCATTTCGCATGGCGGAGATTGCCAGCGGCAGCAGGGACGATGCACTGGATCTGGTGCAGGATGCCATGATAAGCCTGGTGAAAAGCTATGCCCATAAACCGGAAGCAGAATGGGGGCCGCTATTTCACCGTATTTTGCAAAGCAAGATTCGCGACTATTATCGCCGCAACAGTGTAAGAAACAAACTGCTGGGTTGGCTGGGCTTTCACCCCAAAGACCCACAGGAAGAAAATGCTGATCCCATACAGACAGCAGCAGATACACAGGGCAAAGGCCCTCAGGATATACTGATAAATGACGACAGCGGCAAGGCGCTACAGGACGCATTAAAAGCCCTGCCACTGCGCCAGCAGCAGGCTTTTTTATTACGCAACTGGCAGGCCATGAGCGTGGCGGAAACGGCACATGCCATGGGCTGCTCCGAAGGCAGCGTTAAAACCCATTATTCCCGTGCGGTGCACCAGCTCCGCACACAGCTTGAGGAACATCATTTATGAGTTCACATAATGATTTTTTAAACCGCAGCCGCCAGCAACTGGATGACAGCATCGAGCATCTGGATGGTGAAACCTTGTCCCGGCTGAATCAGGCAAGACAGGCAGCTCTGGCAAGCCAGCAAAAACACAGCCCTTTTAGTCGCAACTGGTTACCGGCTTCTGTCACTGCCGCTCTCAGCCTGGCGGTTATTGGCAGCTGGCTGCTTTATTCAACACCCCGGCCGGATAATCTGGTGCAGACAGCACAGCTGGATGATCTTGAGCTACTGAGCTCCAGCACGGATCTGGAACTTCTGGAAGAACTGGAATTTATCAACTGGCTGGTGGAAGAAGAAAATGCCGGTTAGAAGCAGTTTAATGATTTTATTGATGCTTGGCATCAGTCAGCAATCATTCGCCGATGATTCTGCACCCTCACTGGAACTGCTGGAATACCTGGGCAGTCTGGAAACAGAAGTGGACGGGCAGATTGTAAACCCCGTAGACCTTGATTTAATCGCCGACAATCAACAGGGCGAGGAAAAAGATAATGAGTAAGTTTTTAAAAATATTATTATTCGGCCTGAGCCT
>JALTRC010000640.1 GCA_026998145.1 Gammaproteobacteria bacterium | reverse complement strand
TTTCCCTGACATCCTCATCACTTATCCAGGCAAGTGGATCATGCCCTAATTTGGATGGCTTTTTACGCTTAGACACCATCTAATACGCCCTCATATCAATTACATCATCAACAAGCTTTTTATATTCTAATGCCGATTTACTTTTTGGCTTATATTCAAATATTGTTTTGCCGAAACTTGGGCTTTCCGCCAGTGCCACAGACTCTGAAATTTCTGTTTGCAATAATTTCCCAGGGAAATGCTGTATAAGCTTATTTTTTACCTCCTGGGACAAACAGCGCCTGGCCTGAAATTTACTTAGCACAATCATCTGCCTGATATGATTACCCAGCGCCTGCTCAAAGTTGCCTAATGTTGCCATTAAATGGGACAAACCCTGCAAAGCCAGAAAATCCCCTGTCATAGGGATTAACACTTCCTTACTCGCGAAAATAGCATTAACAACTAACAGACCCGAGGATGGCGGGCAATCGATCAGGATATAGTCATAATGTTCAATTTCTTCTGTCAGTGCATTTCTAAGCAACATGCCTCTGGATGCACCACCCTCTGTTATGTGTTCAATATCAGCTAAACCATAACCTGCGGCAACGAGGTATAAATTTTCTCTTGCAGGAATGAACAGGTCAGATATAGCGCGCTGATTTAACAGCACCTCATCAAGCCCGTTAACCTCGCTATTATCCACTCCCAAACTGGTAGTAAGCTGCGCCTGTGGGTCTAGATCAATAGCTAAAACATTAAAGCCTTTAAGTGCCAGACCATGTACCAGATTCGCGCTAACGGTTGTTTTGCCAACGCCACCCTTCTGATTTATTACAGCAATAATTCGATGTTCAGACATCCTGCTTCCCTAGCCGGTCATCTTTTCAATCTCTGACATTTCCTCAGGATTTAACAGTTTATCCGTATCCAGTAATATCACCATACGGTCATCAAGGGAAACCATACCATTGATATAGCGGGTATCTATTTTTGAACCAAAATTTGGTGCATCCTTTATATTACTTTGTTGAACATCCAGCACATCAGATACCGTATCAACCACAATACCGATGGTACTTTTTACATTACCATTCTCTACTGACAATACCACGATAACAGTTGTCGGTTCGTACTTGACCTCTTCCTGTAAAAAGCGAATACGCAAGTCAATAATGGGTACCACTATATTGCGCAGATTAAGCACTCCCTTAATACACTCTGGAGTATTGGGTATGGATCGCACCTCTTCCCAGCCTCGTATTTCCTGCACTCTTAATATATCAACCCCATAATCATCATCACCCAGGGTAAAGCTGAGAAATTGCAGGATGCTATTCTGCTGCGTATTTTCACTTATTGCTGTATTTACCATGACTCAATTCCAGCTTTATTAAAGATATGAATACACATCTTTTAAAACTCTTCCCATTCATCATCGGCATCACTGCCAGTTGACTCAAAAGATACAGGCTCTGATACTGAATTCATATTTGATGTTGTCGCAGCTGATTGCACCTGTTGAGGCGCGCTTGACTGAACAGAAGCCACGTTGATGGCGCCTGAGCTTCGCGTATTAAAGAAGCTGATAATCTGCGCCATCTGTGTTGATTGATTCAAGGTTGATTCACTGGATGCAGACGCCTGTTCAGCCAGCGCTGCATTTTGCTGAGTAATTTCATCCATTTGAGTAACAGCTCGATTAACCTCTTCGATACCCGCAGCCTGCTCTAATGAAGCGGCTGCAATATCGGAAACAATATCGCCGACTTTTTTCACCCCCTCCATAATTTCTTTCAGGGTTTCACCGGACTCTTTTACCAGACGACCACCAACTTCAACCTTCTCACCACTATCTGAAATCAGGTCTTTAATTTCTTTTGCAGCGGTAGCACTTCGCTGAGCCAGATTACGCACTTCCGTTGCAACCACGGCAAAACCTCTTCCCTGTTCGCCCGCTCTTGCTGCCTCAACGGAGGCATTTAAGGCCAGCAAATTAGTCTGGAATGCGATCTCATCAATAACACCAATAATTTCTGCAATCTGGTTACTGGAACTGGTAATTTCATCCATTGCAGAAACCGCATTTTCAACAACGGCAGCACCTTTTTCAGCTGTATTTCTTGCTGTATCCGCCAGCTGGTTAGCCTGTTGCGCATTATCTGAGTTATTTTTAACCGTACTGGTGAGCTCCTCCATACTGGATGCTGTTTCTTCCAGCGTTGATGCCTGTTCTTCGGCTCGTTGAGATAAATTATTATTACCAGCCGAAATTTCCTCACTGGAGTTTCGAATAAACTCACTGGCTTCGGTGATTTTTCCAACCACATTTTCAAGGCGATCAATGGTGGTATTGATACTGTTCTTCACGTCGTCATACTTACCGGAATAATCTTTCTCAATCTTACGAGTCAAATCCCCTCGGGATACCCCTTCCATTATTTCTGCCACATCATCAAATGCACTGGCAACCGTATTGATTAAACTATTAATACCTTCACTTAATGGCAGGAAGAAACCTTTTTTATCTTCTGTTGCTATACGCCTGTCCAGATCACCGTTTTGTGCAGCTGCAACTATATCTTCAACTTCTTTTTCAATAGCAACTTCAAGGGTACGATCTTCCCACTCAACAACCGTTCCCTGACGAACACCGGAAGCATTTAGCACTGGATTAGCCGTAATCTTCATTGTCCGTTTACCAATCGGTAATTCTGTAGAGTAGGTACTATTAAGATTATCCAACAGGCTTCGCTGATGGCCGGGATTTTTATGGAAGATGTCGATATTGGATCCCAGCAATTTAGAAACATCGAGATCAGGAATGACTTCCCTTAAATCATTAGCAGCATCATCAAACATTTTTTGTGCTGATTTATTAATATAAATAATATTGTAGTTGGTATCTGCAATCATCACGCTGCTGCCCACATTATCCAGTGACTGCTGAATACGCGCCCCTTCATCAGCTTTTGTCGTTGCCTCATCCATGCTGTTGCAAATATTAATCTGCATAATTTTAAGCGCCCTGAGCATATCTCCCACTTCATCCTCACGACGCAGTTCAACCTGATCGGTATAATCATTTTCAGCCAGATTTCTCATCATGGCTGTTGAAACGGATATTTGCTTGATGACATCAAACATCTGCATCACAAAAAGCAGCAACAAAGGAACCATTGCTCCCAGCGCATATAAGCTCCAGGCTTCAGGAAGCTCATCATGAAGATCAACATAGGCACTTGCCGCAGCCAGTAAAAACAGGCCCGTTGTCAAGCCGAGTGCACGATTTTTAAGGCTAATTGACTGCCACCACTTAATGGGTTTTTGCCAGAACTTTACGGCCCCCAGCTTTGCTTTTCCTGAACGTATATCACGGTATAAATTTTCTGCTTCACGCACTTTTTGCGGGTCAGGCTTATAACGAACGGATAAGTACTCCACCACCTGACCATTACGTGTCACCGGTGCGACATTTGCCTCGACCCAGTAAAAATCACCATTTTTACGACGATTTTTTACATAGCCCAGCCATGGTCGATTATTTTTTACGCTGTTCCATAAATCTTCAAACGCTTCTGGCGGCATATCGGGATGACGAACCACATTGTGATTATGACCAATCAATTCATCTGCACTAAAACCACTCATGTTAATGAAGTTCTGATTACAATAGGTGAGAGAACCTTTTAAATTTGTTCTCGACACCAGTATCTCACCATCTTTCATGTGCTCTTCGTTATTTGTGACTGGTTCGTTTATTTTCATGTCTTTTTCCCTTGTTTATCCTGGGGTAGATATTTTATTTAACAGGCTAAGGTATAGCCTTTTATTCATTACTGATTACTGAAATTTCATCTATATTTAATAGCTTATCCACATTAACCAGCATCAACATATTGTCACCTGCTGTTGCCAGCCCTTCGATATATTCAATTTCGATTGATGAATCAAACTCCGGTGTATTCTGTATATCATTTAAATTGGCGTTGACCACATCTGAAATAGTATCAACAACCACACCCATAATACGCTCACTATCATTTACATTATTTTCGACTGACAAAATAACAACGACCGTCATTTCGTTATAGTCTTTGGGCTCCAGATTACAACGAATTCTTAAATCAATAATGGGTACAATAGCGCCTCGTAAATTCAGCACGCCTTTAACATAATCAGGGGAGTTGGGTATACGGGTAACATGCTCCCATCCACGAATCTCCTTAACCCGTAAAATATCAACACCGTATTCTTCATCTGCAAGATAAAAAGTGAGATACTCATTCTGACTTTCAGCATCAGACTCAGCATTATCATTCGTTTCATTTTCAACAAGCGCCTGTGTAGCCATTTTAATACCTGTTATTTTCCCGCGCTCATACGCAATAAACCCGGCATATCAAGAATTAATGCCACTGAACCATCACCTAAAATCGTGGCGCCGGAAACACCTGTAACACGTTGGTAATTCTGTTCCAGTGATTTAATAACAACCTGTTGTTGCCCCAGTAAATCATCCACAAACAATCCACAGTGTTTACCATCGGCCTCTACAACAACCAGTAAACCATCTTCCAGATTTTGTGCTTTGGCATTTTCTATATTAAACACCTGACTCAGTCGGATAATAGGAATATATTCGTCGCGTAATCTGAATGTTTCACCGCGACCACCGACCTTGTTAATCATTTCGGAATTAACCTGAATGGATTCAATAATCGACATCAGCGGAATGATATAGGTTTCATCACCGACACTAACCGTTTGACCATCCAGTATGGCCAGTGTCAGGGGTAAACGAATAGTAATAGTGCTGCCTTTGCCCACTTCTGACTGAATTTCAACGGCACCACCAAGGCTCATAATATTTTTACGCACCACATCCATGCCGACACCGCGGCCCGATACATCCGTGATTTCTGCCGCTGTTGAGAAACCAGGCTGGAATATTAAATCCAGAATCTGCGTTTTACTCATTTTGGCGCCTTCCTGCACCAGACCTTTTTCAATGCCTTTTTGCAAAATAATATCGGCATCTATTCCCTTACCATCATCGATTATCTCGATAACGATATTGCCACCCTTGTGATAGGCATTCAGGTTAATCGTGCCGGTTTCCGGCTTGCCGGCTGCAATACGATCCTCCGGCATTTCAATCCCATGATCCAGGCTATTACGCACCAGATGAACAAGTGGATCGCCGATTTTTTCAATTAATGTCTTATCAATTTCCGTATTTTCACCGGACATTTTCAGTTCAATTTTTTTGCCTAACTGGCTACTGAGATCCCGCACCAGTCTTGGAAAACGGCTGAAGGAAAAGCTGATTGGCAACATGCGAATCATCATCACACTTTCCTGCAATTCCCGGGTATGTCGCTCTAACTGGCCGAGGCCATCCTGTAGTTTTTCCAGTTTCTCTAATGAAAAATCCTCACCCAGCAAACTCAGCATGGACTGGGTAATAACCAGCTCACCCACCATATTGATCAAACCGTCGATCTTGTCTATACCCACCCGTATCGAGCTTGAGGCAGCCGGTTTTTTCTCTTTAACCACTTTCTTTTCGGTTTTTTCTACCGGGGCAGACTGAGCCTCTTCAGCAGCAACAGGTTCAGCATTAAGCGCTGTCTCTGCAGGCTGTTCGGCCGGCTCATTAATCGCTTCAACTTTTAGCTTACAGTCATCTTCCACCCATAAAAAAACATCGTTAATTAAATCCCGGGAAATATCGCCTAATAGCTCAATATTCCAGGATAAATAACAGTTTTCAGGGTTTAACTTATCCAGTTCCGGCAGGGCTTCTGTATTGGTGGTGATTCTGGCCTCACCCAGCTCCTGTAACTCACGAAGAATTCGCAACGGATCATTACCGGTTTGCATCATGGTTTCATCGGGTATGAAACTGATATTCCAGCCACATATTTTATTGCTGGCTGTCGCCGGCTCGGTTGATGCCGTTGAGGATGCGCCGGCAGAAGATTCACCACCCAGAATCGCTTCCAGTTCAGCCATCTGTTCTGCTACTCTGGCCTGATCCAGGTCGGTATTATCCTGCACACTGTTCATCATCATGCGCAATACATCTACCGAATGTAGCAGCGCATCTATGGCATCACGGGTAACCTGCCGCCGGCCGTCGCGCATTTCATCCAGCAGGGTTTCCATGATATGGGTAAAACTGGCGATCTCGGTAAAACCAAAAGTGCCACTCCCCCCCTTAATGGAGTGAGCGGCACGAAAAATAGTGTTAATTTCTTCACTGTCAGCATCGCCAAGATCCAGCTCCATCAGGCCGGATTCCATAATATCCAGCCCCTCGAAACTTTCTTCAAAGAACACCTGGTGAAACTGTTCTAGATCGACACTCATTGAAATGGCTCCCTGATCAATATCTTAGCCAAGTACTTTCTTCACCGTATTCAGTAACTGGTCCGGGTTAAAGGGCTTTACAATCCAGCCAGTAGCACCAGCGGCCTTGCCTTCCTGTTTTTTATCCATGCCTGATTCAGTGGTCAACATCAGCATGGGCGTGAATTTATAATTAGGTTCTGCTCGCAGATTGCGAATAAAGGTAATGCCATCCATTACCGGCATATTCACATCTGTCACAATCAGGTCAAATTGCTGGGTTTTGGCCTTATTCAACGCATCCTGCCCGTCACAGGCTTCAACCACCTGATGCCCGGCTCCTTTTAAGGTAAACGACACCATCTGCCGCATGGAAGATGAGTCATCGACTGCCAAAATATTTGCCATATTAATATCCCCTTGAAATCTCTGGCTTTAGT
>JALTRC010000639.1 GCA_026998145.1 Gammaproteobacteria bacterium | reverse complement strand
AACACAACAAACATCAACACCTAAAGCTGTAAAAGTTTCAGCACAGCAGGATTAGCATTATGAAAACCTTATTGACATCAATCACACTGCTTCTGGCGCTGGGCGCCACCAATGTACAGGCGGCCGATGACTGGCAGTCTCTGTCACCGGATATGCAAACCCTGCTGGGTGAATATCAGGGTGAGTGGGATCAGCTGCCAATGGAGCAGCGCCAGCAGCTCAGGGAACAGGGGCAAATGTGGCTACAGATGCCCGCAGAAAAGCGTCAGCCCATGTGGGATCGCTATCAGCGCTGGCAACAACTATCTCCCGAGCAACGGGATAATATGCAGCAGACTTATGAGCGGTTTCAGCAGATGTCACCACAGCAGCGTCAGCAAATGCTACAGGCCCATCAGCAGTTCAAACAGATGGATGCCCGGCAGCAGCAACAGATGATGCAACGCTTCCAGCAGTTTCAGCAGCGCGGCGGTTTTGCTATGCCCCGAGGCGATGGTATGGGAGAAGGTATGAGCGGTGATATGATGAACGGCATGGATACCATGGGCACCGGCGATGCCATGGGCAAGGGTGGCAGTGTCGGCATGGGCGGCATAATGGGTTCCGGCATGGGTGAACAGATGGATAATATGGGATCGGGTGGCGGCAATATGCCCGGACAGAATATGCAACGCTAGAAGCATTGATATGCAAAATAAAATAAACACAAAACGCTTTTTCCTGTTTGCTCTGCTGGCAACAGGAAGCGTGCAGGCGGCCAATACCAATACCGGTGTTTTTGCTGCCTATACATACATTAATGATCTGGGTATTTCATTACAGGATGGTCAAACAGGCTCGGCCATTTCCCGCAGTGGTTTAAAGCTGGGGGCAGATTTTAACTGGGCGGATATGAATTATCTGGGTGGCACCACCGTATCGGTTTTTGCCAATCAGGATAATGATCTGAGTGACAATCGCAATATCAGCAACCTGGGCCTGATGGTCAGCCGTATAAAACCATTATCAAATCGCTGGTTATCCCGCAGCAGCTTTATGCTGGAGCAATACCGTAATCACGTGGTGGAATCCACCGGCTACAATGGTCTGGGATTGAATCTCACCGCCGGTTATATGGGCGATAATCAGCAGGGTGTGGATCTGTCTTTGAAGGTCATGGCTGAGGATCATAATCAGGATGTGCTGGACTTATACCGCACCATACGCACTGAACTGGGCATGACGTATTATTTTCCCCGCCAGCCTAATCAGCCTTTCTGGGAAGCCCAGCTGCGCTGGCAGAATAATCAGGCCAATAATGATTACCGGGATTATGACTCCACCCTGCTGGGTCTGGCATATAAAGGCTGGCATAACAATGACTGGTGGGGCAATCTGAGATTCCAGCGACGCCAGGATGATTACCGTATCACCACGCCACAAAGCCGCCAGGATACTCTGTATTTTGCCGCTGTGGATCTGTTTAAAATGCTCGACAAACAATGGCAGTTCAGAGCTTCTTTTAGCGCGGGCCTGTATGATTCCAATTTGCTCACTTCAACGCAGAATTATTTGCAAATGAGCGCCGGTGTGCAAATGCGTTTTTAAGGCTTCGGAATAAAATCCATTTTCCTGTCAATAATCCGATCAAATACCGTCAGTAGTTTTTCTCCACCACAGGAAGGTTCAAGCTGTTGCAGGCAATAACTGATGGCCTCAACCGTTGAAACATAACCATCCTGTGGCGCTTTTCGAATCCGGTAATTTGAAATAAGTTGTTGCGGCAGGCGAACAGAGGGCAGGTCATGTAAATTGCCTGATGTCAGAAAAATCTTTTTTGCCTTACGCCAGGTGGCATCAATAAAAACAAGTTGTTTAATAGGCTGCTGGCCTGCCTTGAGTGATGCTAAACCCAAGGCATCTTTGGCAGGATAAACCAGTGCTATTGCATCCGGCTCTTTTTCTATTTTTTTATTGAGTGCCTCATGGCCTGAGAAATCCTCCCCCACAAAAGATTCCACATTCGCTAAGCCCAGCTTTGCAATAATGGCACTGCCCTTGGGGTGTTTCACTTCATCCGGGTGTTGCAAAATAATAATATTCAGCTGATTATTAACAGCCTCTATCTCATCGCAAATGCAGCTGATCTGCGGGCGATAACAACGGTAACAAAATGCGCGGCTCATTTTCAGA
>JALTRC010000638.1 GCA_026998145.1 Gammaproteobacteria bacterium | reverse complement strand
GATCGGCTGATCGTTGCCATGACCAAATACAATTTCAAGTCCATCTTTGCATGGAATATTATTTTGTATAACGGCTTTTTCGTGGTTGTCGGTATCTATGCCTGGTTTATGCTGGATCGTACTATGAAGCAATACAGCCATTACGCTGGATTTGCTGCCTTTATCTGGCGACTTATCCTAACAACAGGTACCGGCTCTATCTTCGGCTTTATTGTCGCCCGCTCTGCCTATGATGCAGCCATTATGGCACCTATGTTTATTGTGATGTCATTCGCTTTCGGTCTAGCTATCTATATTCTGGTACTGATGGCAGCTTATAATGGTACAGGCCGTGAGCTGGGTGATGTAGTGTTGAATCGCCTGCGTAAACTACTGGGTATTTTTGTCGCCGGTGCGGTATTCTTCGTTATTATTTATCACCTCACCAATCTATATGAAACCGAGCATCATGGTTATGAATTCTTTATGTTGTTAGGAGAGAATGGAGGTTCTACATACTCAAAAATCTTCTGGATTGGCCAGATTCTACTGGGAACTGTATTACCCCTTCTATTGGTATTTGCACCCGGAAAACTGGGCAGCTGCCGTAAAACACTGGCAACAGCTGCTGCACTGGTAATCATCGGCGGCCTGGCAACCATGTATACCGTTATCATTGGCGGTCAGGCTTACCCAATGGAAATATATCCCGGTATGGAAGTACTGGAAAGCAGCTTCTATGATGGTCAGGTTACACAGTACTCTGCTTCTTTACCTGAATACATGCTGGGGCTGGGCGGTGTTGCACTGTCACTTTTCCTGGTGAGCTTCGCTATTAAGGTTCTGGGCCTGCTGCCTAGAACCCTGGCAGATGAAGTTGCCGACCCACACTATAAGGCTGAGTAAACCTCGCCTTTTAGCAGCAAGCTAAATCAGACGGCTCGGAGCTTGCTTCGAGCCGTTTTTGTTTGAAAACAAGTTGTCCGCAAATGAACCTAAATAAACACAAAGCCCCTTACACAACCGTTTCTTCCACTGACTCAAAACAAAAACGGCAGGGTAAAGGGATACACGTTATAGATAAGCATTTCGCCTTTATTTACATTCCATTGCGAACATAATCCCCATGCCACATCTGCTTATTTCAGCCGCCCATAAATCATCCGGCAAAACCACAATCAGCATCGGCCTGTGCGCAGCACTGGCAGAAAACAGTATTGTGCAGCCCTTTAAAAAAGGCCCGGATTATATCGACCCTATGTGGCTGGGCCGGGCAGCTGGTCGCCCCTGCCACAATCTTGATTTTTATACCATGCATGAAACCGAGATTAAGGATACGGTTAGCCAGTATAGTCAGGGCGCAGACATTAGCCTGATTGAAGGCAATAAGGGGCTTTATGACGGGCTGGATCTGGATGGCAGCAATTCCAATGCAGCACTTGCCACTTTGCTAAAAGCCCCCGTATTACTGGTACTGGATGCCCGCGGCATGACCCGGGGCATTGCCCCATTAATTTTGGGTTATCAGTCATTTGACCCCCATATACAGATCGCCGGCGTTATCCTCAACCAGCTGGGCGGCAGCCGTCATGAGCAGAAGCTGCGCAGTGTTATTGAACACTATACGGATGTTTCCGTTGTCGGCGCCGTCTACCGGAACAAGGCACTGTCCATTGAAGAGCGTCACCTGGGACTTATGCCCAGTAATGAAGATGACTCAGCAGATAAAAAAATCGCTCAGATCCGCGAGCTGCTCAAGCAGCAGGTTGACCTTGATGCCATTCGCCAGATTGCTGACCAGGCCCCTGCACTGCCCGCCGTTAACCTAAACAGCACAAAAGCGGCGGTAAAAGATATACGCATCGGCATTGCCCGCAATGACGCCTTTGGTTTTTATTATCCCGATGATCTACATGCACTGGAGAACGCCGGTGCGGAACTTGTTAATATTGACCCTATTCGAGATGAAAATCTGCCGGAGATTGACGGCCTGTTTATTGGCGGTGGCTTCCCGGAAACCCGTATGAAAGAATTGCAGGCCAATCAAAGCCTGCGCCGACAAATCAAACAGGCCATAGAAGACGGCCTGCCCTGCTATGCGGAATGCGGCGGCTTAATGTATTTAAGCCGCTCGCTGCAATGGCAGAACGAGCACTGTGAAATGGTCGGCGCCATACAGGCCGATACAGTCATGCATGAACGCCCACAGGGCCGAGGCTATATTCGCCTGCAGGAAACAGGCCGTCATCCCTGGCATCCTTTTAAGCCTCAACCGGAAAGTATTATTGCCGGCCACGAATTTCATTATTCCGCATTGAAAAACATTGCCCCTGACACCAACTATGCCTATCGTATCCTCCGTGGACAGGGCATAGATGGCCAGCATGATGGTATTGTCTATAAAAACCTGCTGGCCTGTTATGCCCATTTACGGGACACCGAAGCCAATCACTGGACTCAACGTTTTGTACAACTTGTACGCCAACATAAACTATCCCCACAGGAGATAACATGATTTACCTGACAGCCGCTGCCGCCAAACAAATTAAAGCCTCAGCAAAAGCCAGCAACCTGCAAGGCCTGCCACTGCGTATTGCCGTGACGCAAAAAGAAGGTGAAATGCATTATGGAATGGGTTTTGATGATGCCAAGGAAAATGATAAAAGCTTCACCTCAGAAGGTGTTGAGATTATCGTTTCAGAAGTCTCACTGCCACTGGCCCATGGCATGACCCTGGACTTTGTCAGCCTGGAAGAAGGCGGCGAACCCCAGTTCATTTTTATGAACCCGAACGATCCCAATTACGTGCCGCCTAAAAAATAATCGAGTGATTAATGTTTTCTTCCCTGCCAGACATGCGCTTTAAAATTATTAAATGTATTCCGGTACTGTTTATACTATTAAGCGCTATTGGTGCAAACAGCTACTGGTTATACACAGCCGCAGACGAGCAGCGAAACACTGCAATGATCATGCAAGTGCTACTGCTCCTGGCCTCTTTTTTACTGGTTTCTTTTATTGCCATTCGCAATCAGAAACAACAGCAGAAAAAAATCGAACAGAAAACACAGGCCCAGCATATTCTCTATGATATTGCGGTCAGCATGAACACCAGCCGGGATTTACGGGACCTGCTCAACCGCTTCTGTGACTCGACCTATCAGGCACTTCGCGCCAATAATATCTCAGTCTGGCTGGTTACCGAAAACTACTGGCTGGATTATGTGGCCAATGCGGGCATAGACGAAGATTCCCCCCATAACAAACGCATAAAACTGGATTCAGGTTTAATCAGCAAACTGATCCGCAATCGTTTCATCAAGGATGATCCAGATCTAACCCGCCTTGCGGGCGTGCTGAACTGTAATATATCCGAAGATGATAAAACCTATTATGTGCCACTGCACTATCAGGGACGCACCCTGGGTTTAATTCGAATTAAAATGGACCAGCCCTATTTTTCCAGCCAGCAGGATTTCGAAGAACTGATTATTACCCTGGCGCGGCACCTGAGTATGGCCATTGAAAAAGCCCGTCTGGATCAGGAAACCCGCCGCACCATTATCATGCAGGAACGCAGTTTGATTGCCAATGAGCTGCATGATTCACTGGCGCAGACTCTTGCCAGCCTGCGTTTTCAGGTGCGGGTGCTGGATGAAACCCTGCAACCCACCTCGGAATTCAAATCCATCCGCGGTATTGAACAGGTGGAAAACAGTCTGGACGAAGCCTATTCAGATTTACGAGAACTGATCGCCCACTGCCGCACCCCCATCAATGAACGTGGCCTGATTCCCGCCATTGAAAAACTCATCTCCCGCTTCCGCAAGGAATCCGGCACCCATGTATTGTTCCAGAAAGAATGGCAGGATTCCGAGCTGCCGCCGAATATGGAAATGCACATATTCCGCATTATTCAGGAAGCCATGAATAATATTCGCAAACACAGCGGCGCTCACAATGTGCGTATCATGTTACGCTCCAATGAAGCCGGCGAACATCAGGTGCTGATTGAAAATGATGGCACCGGCTTTGAAATCCCGGAAACCAGCGAACACCCTGGCAAGCATCTGGGCCTGACCATTATGCAGGAACGGGCAGCCCATCTGGGTGGTGAATGCCGCATCGAAAGCGACCCTGAAGAAGGTACCCGCATCGAGCTGCACTTCACTTATAATAGCGAATCCAATGATGACCCGCTGGAAAGACTGTCGGTCATTGAGCCTGCCAGTCACGAGCAGCAACACTAACGAAAGGCCTGTATTTATGAGTATGCGCGTTTTAATGATTGATGATCACGCACTGTTTCGCGTTGGCCTGCAGGGGCTACTGGAACAGCGTGGCATAGAAGTCATCGCTGCTGTCGCCGAAGGCAATGAAGGCCTGCAACTGGCAGAAAGCCTGCAACCGGATATTATTCTGCTGGATTTGCGGATGCCGGACATGAGCGGACTGGAAGTATTGCGCAAGGTAAAGGAAATCGAACTGAATATTCCCGTGGTCATGCTCACCACCAGTAATGAAGAACAGGATCTGGTAGAAGCGCTACGCAATGGCGCTCAGGGCTACTTATTAAAAGACATGGAGCCGGATGAGCTGGTCGGCGCTCTGCGTGATATAGAAAAGGGTAAAAATGTCGTCGCTCAGGGGCTCACCGATGTACTGGCCCGTATGGTACAGGGCGACCCGATAGTTGAAAAAAAGAAGGACACCCCCTTCTCCGAACTCACCCCCCGCGAACTGGAAATTTTATGCCTGCTGGCCGATGGTCAAAGTAACAAGGTCATTGCACGCAATCTGGGTATTTCCGATGGCACGGTTAAACTGCACGTAAAAGCCATCCTGCGCAAACTGGAAGTCCACTCCCGGGTTGAAGCCGCCGTTATTGCTGTTGAACAGGGCCTGCGCCAGAATAATGCTTCAGGAAACCAAAAATGAAAACCTTTAAAAGTTTAATTGAAGACGTCCTGCCCGAGATCAGAGAACTCTTTCCCTGGGACCTGGAGGAACGCATCAAAGAAAACCCGGACCTGCTGCTCATTGACTTAACCGAAGCCAGAGAATACAACACAGTACATATTAAAAATTCCATTAATGTACCACGGGGCGTTTTAGAAGCCTCCTGTGAATGGGGTTATGAAGACACAGTCCCTGCACTGGCGGCCGCCAGAGATAAAGAAGTCGTGGTTATCTGCCGCTCCGGCAATCGCAGCGCACTGGCTGCCCATGTTATGCAGCAGCTGGGATTTAATAATGTCAGCTCATTAAAAACCGGCCTGCGAGGCTGGTTTGATTACGAACTGCCCATGTATGACGGCGATGAAAATGAAGTAGATGAAGATATTGCCGAAGCATATTTCAGCAAAGGCCCCAGTCCTGAGCAAATGGGGCCGTCATAAACTACAACTGCCAGTTAATCAGCGGCTGCCCCTGCTGCTCTAAAAACTGATTAATCTGCGAGAAAGGTTTACTACCAAAAAAACCCCGGTAGGCAGACAAGGGTGATGGATGGGGCGAGCGAATGATTTTATGCTGTGGTGCATTAATCACACTGCCTTTTTTCTGCGCGTAACTGCCCCACAACACAAACACAATCGGCTCATCACGATCATTTAACAGACTGATAATCTTATCGGTAAATGTCTCCCAACCTCGCCCCTGATGGGCATTAGGCTTGCCCCGCTCCACCGTCAGCACACTATTGAGCAATAAAACACCCTGCTCTGCCCAGGGCTGTAAATGGCCGCAGCTGTTCACAATGCCAAGATCATCCTGCAGCTCTTTATAAATATTCAGCAGTGATTTGGGCAGGGGTTTAACATCCGGCAATACCGAAAAACACAAACCATGTGCATGCCCCTGAGTGGGGTAAGGGTCCTGGCCTAAAATCACCACTTTTACCTGTTCATAGGCGGTGGTATTGAGCGCGTTAAACCATAAAGATGAATGGGGCAGAATGACTTTGCCCTGATCTTTTTGCTGGCGTAAAAACTGTTTTAAGGACAGCATGTAATCCTTTCCAAATTCCGCCTTTAATAAATCATGCCAGCTATTTGTTAATGATTGCCCGCTCATTCTTTCTCACTTGATAATCGTTATGGGGTGTCGGAGCCGGTGGCTCCGACCCTGAAATACTATCCCTTCTTTTTTATAATCCCCTGGCATCGCCAACTCCAATGGAGTTTATTTTCCCCTTTAACCAGTCGATGGCGGTTTTTTCATCCTGCTCAATGGCCATTTCTACCGCTTTTTTTGCGCTTTCCAGCAACTGCCTGGATTGCTTACGGAGATTAAAGGATTCGGTGACTTTTTGCTGGATTTCGAGTTGTTTTGCATTGTTTATTTTCGGTAATACCACATTCGCAAATTCATCTTTATTGATTGCCGTCAAAATTGTTCCATTACAGCCTTTCTTTAATAGCATTTGTCCCACAATACTTTTTAGTAAAACCAGTAGTGCTTCAGAATTATAAAATTGTGAATTAACGACATAAAATCCTGTTGAACACAATGATTGATCGTACTCACCCCCAACCAATGCGATACTGGATAGTGAACCTTCAATTGACGAAACGATGACATCACCTGTGGCTACGATTCGACGTGCGCGACTAGGTAGCTCACTGCCAAAATCTGTAGTACAACCTGTTATTTCACCGTTTCCGGCAATATTTGAGAGTTTGACCTTACCCCCAATTTAGTACCAATTATCCGATGAGAAACTCATTTTATGCTGCTCTGTTTGCAAACGCCACAGGTGTCATATAGTTCAGTGTGCTGTGTGGTCGTTCGTTATTGTAGTGATAT
>JALTRC010000637.1 GCA_026998145.1 Gammaproteobacteria bacterium | reverse complement strand
AGGCCATAGATTTATGGAGCCGCATTCTGGCCAATGAGCCTAATAATCAGAATATTCTCAGCCGTCTGGGTGACGCCTATTTTAATAAGGATGATCTGGATACGGCCCACAATCATTACGAGCGCAGCCTGGATCTGGGCTTTGATGCCTATGCCCTAATCGGGCTGGCCAGAATTTATCGCAAGGAAGGCAATTTTGTGGAGGCCGAAGCCTGCTGCAATCGAGTGTTGATGGAGCGCCCGGGTTTTGAGCGTGCCATGGAAGAGCTGTCACTGGTACTGATTGATAAGGATCAGGCGGAAAGGCTTTGACGCGAAGGTGCAGAGAGCCTATTTCCATAAGCCGCCCCCTTTGAAAAAGGGGGAATGAGGGGGATTTAAAATATGATTTCAAATCTCCCCCAGCCCCTCTTTGCTAAAGAGGGGGGTTAATACAGGATATTTAAAACTGCCCAGGAAAGGCGGAAATCCAGAATCCACACAGCCCCTTTGCGTTCTCTAAAAAAATCAAACAAGCAGCTCTTTAATTTCACCCGGCTGTAAATCCCCCAGATGCCAGTCACCAATCTGCCGGCGAATTAAACGTAATGTGGGAAAGCCCACCGCCGCCGTCATACGTCTTACCTGCCGATTACGGCCTTCCTTTATTTTCAGCTCTATCCAGCTGGTGGGGATGTTTTTACGAAAGCGCACCGGCGGATTTCGTTCCCACAGGTTTTCTGGCGGGCGGATTTTTCTGGCTTTGGCAGGCTGGCTTAAACCGTCTTTTAATTTTACCCCGGCGCGTAATTGTTGCAGGGCGGCTTCGTTAATATCACCATCTACCTGCGCCCAGTAGGTTTTTTCCATTTTGTTTTTCGGATGGGTGATTTTGTGTTGCAGTTTTCCATCGTCCGTCAGTAATAATAAACCTTCGGAATCATGATCCAGGCGACCGGCCGGGTAGATGTTTTTTATCTGAATGTATTCGGCAAGGGAAGGGTGTTTGTCATCCGGGCTGAACTGGCAGATAACGCCGAAGGGTTTATTAAATAAAATCAGCTTCGACATATCAGGCCATTAATTGCAGCCAGCGCTTACGGCGGGAGTCACTCATGTTTAATTGTCTGGCCAGTTCATTAAATTCCACTTCATTGATACCGTTTAAGCGAATACTCTGCTGGTGATTATCAAACAGGGCATCAGTGACAATAGTGGTGAGCTGTTTATTGGTGGGCAGAATATGCTGGTGTTCTTCAACAAGATTCTGAATACGGGCAGAGCCGCGAAATTTCATTTTTGAAATATGTTCAATATTGGCAATGATGTCATCCACATCATTAAATTTCTGTAACAGATTGGATGCCATTTTATAACCGACACCGGGAATGCCGGGGATATTGTCCACCTTGTCGCCGGACAGTGCCAGCAGGTCAGCAATTTTATCGGGCTTTACACCAAACTGTTTTTCCACGCCTTTTATATTTAATGTATTGTCGCGGGCGTAATCCCACCACAGGTCATCTTCATGTTCGACTAGCTGGGTGAGGTCTTTGTCGGCGCTGATAATGGTAATGGCAAAACCTTCCCGGCGCAGGCGGCTGGCCAGAGTGCCGACAATATCATCGGCCTCAAAACGGTTGCTGCCAAATTCGGCAATGCCGGTGCTGCGACAGAAATCCCGGCAGGCGGCAAATTGCCGTACCAGTTCAGGGGGTGCCGGTGGCCGGTTGGCCTTGTATTCGGGGAAAATTTCCTTGCGGTAGGAATCGGTCTGGTGAGCATCAAAAGCACAGGCCAGGTATTCAGGCTGATGCTGATGAATCAGCTGGAACAGAAAATCACTGAAGCCGTACACCGCATTACTGGGATGGCCATCGGCATCGGTAATGGCATCATCGAATACATGCCAGGCGCGGAAGATGTAAATGCTGGAGTCGATGATATAGGCGCGGGGTTTTGTCATGGGGGTATTTTACAGGATTATGTAGATGTAAATGTAGCGGAATTGGCGGGGGCTTTGGTAAAGAGGGGCTGGGGGAGGTGAGCCGTGATTTGAATCCCCCTCGATCCCCCTTTTTCAAAGGGGGAGGGGTTGTGATGGGGTTTTTACAGGCTGGCCAGGGTTTTTAGATCTTTTTTTACCTGGGCGACTGAATTATTAAAGTCGCTCTGTTCCTGCTCATTCAAATCCAG
>JALTRC010000636.1:1748-2178 GCA_026998145.1 Gammaproteobacteria bacterium | reverse complement strand
AATAATCGCCTGAGCGGCAAACAACAGCAGCAGGCCGGAGCCATCTATCAGGTGTTAAGCCATATGGCTGAGCAACTGCAACAGGGGCGCAGCGATTACCCGGTGCTGGAGGCCGATGCCATGGATTTTTTACGGCAGCAGGGGCTGGAGCCGGAATATGTGGTAATCCGGCGGCCGGCAGACCTGTTGCCCCTGCAGCGGGACGATATGCAGGCGGTGGTGCTGGCGGCCGCCCGGCTGGGGGGTGTGCGCCTGATTGATAATATACAGCTGACACTTTAGTGTCGGGTTAAAGGGCGTAAAAACGAAAGTTGATACAGAGGCACGGAGTCACAGAGATACTGGGTGGTGGTTAAAAGAAACCCAAAATACTCTGCGCCTCTGTGGCTCTGTGTCAAAACAAAGTCGCTCGAACGGAGCTTTTTAATCC
>JALTRC010000636.1:0-1738 GCA_026998145.1 Gammaproteobacteria bacterium | reverse complement strand
TTTTAATCCAACATAAGATATTGTCGGGTTAAAATGCGTAACCCGACCCGGCTAAGCCTCCCCCTTTGAAAAAGGGGGAATGAGGGGGATTAAAAAACGTCCAGGTGTGAATCTTCTATTAATGCAGTGTTTTAGCTTGAACGGCTTCAAATCTCCCCCGGCCCCTCTTTGCTAAAGAGGGGGGGGCTAAGGCTATATAAAGTATGGTGAATCCGGCATTTTGCCCATAACATAAGAATTTGCTAAACTTGCCTGCTACCGGCGCTACTGCCATACTCAATACAGACAACACCCACAGGACGCTTTATGCATCTGACCCTGCTTAAATCCAAGTTACACCAGGCGCGAGTCACCCATTCGGAGCTTGAATACGAAGGCTCCTGCGCTATTGATGGCCTGTTGCTGGAAGCGGCGGGTATCCATGAGTATGAGCAGATTCAGATTTATAATCTGGCCAATGGTAATCGTTTTACCACCTATGCGATCCGCGCCGAAGAGGGTAGCGGAATTATTTCCGTGAATGGCGCAGCCGCCCATAAAGCTAGCCCCGGTGATCGGGTGATTATCTGTACCTATGCCCAGCTGGAGCAAAAAGAAGTGGCTAACTTCAAGCCACGATTAGTGTATCTGGATGAGCATAATCAGATTATGCGTACCGGTGAGCAGATTCCGGTGCAGGTGGCCTGAAGGGGGCTTTGTTTCAGCTAAGGCAAGGCTGAATAATCCATCTTAAATACTTCGCGTGCTTCGCGCCTTAGCGTCAATCATCAGCCATTGGCAGTTCAGTATCCACCACCACCTGATCCCGGCCATTTTCCTTGGCGCTATAAAGCGCCTTATCCGCTCGCTCCAGCAGTTCTTCGCTACTGATGACGCCATTGGGCAGCAAACAACTAATGCCCTGGCTGACGGTCACGCAGTTTGATGTGTCCGAGTTTTCATGCTCAATTTGTAGCTCTTTGATATGTTCCCGAATACGATTGGCAACCAGCAGGGCACTTTGTGCACTGGTATCCGGCAATAAAATCACAAACTCTTCGCCACCATAACGGGCCGCCAGATCTGTTGATTTTTTGCATTCATTTTCCAGTACACTGGCAACCTGTTTTAAGCAGTCATCCCCCGGCTGGTGGCCGTAGGTGTCATTGAATAATTTGAAGTAATCAATGTCGATCAAAATCAGGGATAAGGGGGACTGGGTTTGTCGGGCGCGCTGGTATTCTTCTTCAAAGCTGCTATCAAAATGACGCCGGTTGGCAATACCGGTGAGGCCATCAAGCATAGAGAGTTTTTCTAACTTCCGGTTACTTTTTTCCAGCTGTTTTTTCATTTCACGCAGCGCAAAAAAAGCCGCATCACGTTCAAGCTGCATTAAATAATTTTTTGCATGGGCGCGAATGCGGGCAATGAGCTCAATCTGGTCTGGCAGCTTTACCAGATAATCGCTGGCCCCATAGCTAAAGGCTTCACTTTTTATTTCGGGGTCTTCCTTGGACGATAAAACAATAATTGGAATATCCTTGGTACTGACATTGGCCTTATAAAAACGTACTAATGTCATGCCATCAATATCCGGCATCACAAGATCCTGCAGGATGACGGTAGCGTTCACTTCTATGGCCTGTTCGATGGCTTTGGCAGGATCATCGCAATAATGCAGGTGAATGTCTTTTTCTGTTTCCAGCATGCGGCGAATACCTTCGGCAATAATGGCCTGGTCATCAACCAGCAGCACATG
>JALTRC010000635.1 GCA_026998145.1 Gammaproteobacteria bacterium | reverse complement strand
CAGGATATATCAGAACGTAAGCATATCGAAAATGCACTGAATATACTGGCTGATTTTTCACTGCTTAAAGATGTTGATTTGCTCTATAAAAAAATCGTCTCCAGTCTGGCGCGTATTTATAATGCCCATTATGCATTTCTAGGGCTGTTTTCAGATGACAGCAAAGAGAAAATTATTACTCAGGCCGTATGGGGTGGAGACGACTTCGCTGAAAACTTTGAATATGACCTTAAAGGAACTCCATGCTTTGATGTGTTAAGTGATGAAATAGAAATTGTCTGCGAGAATGCTGCCAGATTGTATCCACAGGATAAATTGCTGGCTGAAATGGGGGTTGAAAGTTATTTTGGTGTGCCGCTGATAACGCCGTCAGGTGAAAAGCTGGGGCTGGTTTCAGTAATGGATACTTCGCCAATGGAACTGGGGCAATTTACAAAATCCATGCTGGATTTATTTGCCCAGAAAGTGGCCTCTATTATTGCCCATAGTCGCATTGAAAATGAGATTAAAAAATCCCAGCAAACCCTTTCCTCTATACTGGAAAATATGCAGGATGTTTTTTATAGAACAGATGCTCAGGGCCTGATTACTATGGTTTCATCCTCTGGTGAATCTGTGCTGGGCTATAAAGAATCTGAGGTGATAGGAACACCGCTTGCGGATTTATATGTCGATGCCCGTGATCGTGATCGTTTTTTGCAGGCCATGAAAGATAATAACGGGGCCGTAGAGAATTTTGAATCAGCTCTATATCACAAAGATGGCCATATTATATGGATGTCGGCAAATTCCCATTTTTATTATGACGATCAGGGGTATATTTTAGGTGTTGAAGGGGTTACCCGTGATGTCAGTAAACAGCATGCGGCTGAAGTGCAGATGTCAAAAATGTCCAGAGCCATGGAGCAGACAGCGGATATGGTGCTGATTGCAGATATTAATGGCATAGTTGAATATGTAAATCCGGCATTTGAAAAAGTGTCTGGTTATAGCAGGGAATATATGCTGGGTAAAAAATCCAATGTGCTCAATTCAGGAAGGCATGACAGAGATTTTTATGAAAAAATGTGGGCGACTATTTTATCCGGTAAAACTTTTAAAGATGTGCTGATTAATAAAAAGAAAGACGGCAGTTTGTTTTATGAAGATAAAACCATTACGCCCCTGAAGGATGACTATGGTAATGTCACCCATTTTATTTCTACCGGCCGTGATATTAGTCAGCGCATGGAACACGAAAAACGGCTGCAATATATTGCCCATCACGATGCCCTAACGGATTTACCGAATCGTATTTTATTTATGGATCGCCTGCACCAGGCATTGGCGCAGGCTCGTCGTTACAATAATCTTGCCGCTATTTTATTTATTGATCTGGATCGATTTAAAAATATTAATGATACGCTGGGGCATATTATCGGTGATAAATTACTGATAGAGCTGTCAGGTAATCTGAAAAAAACGGTCAGGGATGATGACACTATTGCGCGCTTAGGCGGTGATGAGTTTGCCGTGCTGGTGAATAATATTGTATCGGAAAATGATGTGGCCCCTGTGGCTCAGAAAATTCTGGATTGTCTTGATCACTCAGTCAATATTGATGGGCATCAGCTTTATGTAACAGCCAGTATAGGCATTAGTATTTTTCCATCTGATGGGGAGGATGCGGACGCCTTGCTTAAGCATGCGGATGTTGCCATGTACCGGGCCAAGGATCTGGGCAAAAATAATTATCAGTTTTATTCCAGGGATATGAGTGCCCGTGCTTCTCAACGGCTGTTACTGGAAAGCGGCTTACGCCAGGCCATGAAAAATAATGAATTTGTGCTCCACTACCAGCCACAGGTTGATATTCATACACGGGAGATTATTGGCTTTGAAGCATTGATTCGCTGGCATAGTCCGGACATGGGTTTAATTTCACCCATCGATTTTGTGCCCCTGCTTGAGGAAACCGGTTTAATTGTAGAAGTTGGGGACTGGGTGATTGATGCTGCATGTCAACAGTTAAAAGCCTGGCAGGATGCCGGCCATAATAATTTAAGTATGTCAGTAAATGTATCCGGCCGGCAATTTCACAGCGCCGATTTTTACGATCGAGTGGTTGGGCAGGTCAAAAAATATCATTTGCCACCGGAATTACTGGAGCTGGAAATCACGGAAAGTATTTTGATGGATAATC
>JALTRC010000634.1 GCA_026998145.1 Gammaproteobacteria bacterium | reverse complement strand
ACACACCATGCATGGTGATTTTCTGGGCCAGTATGCTGGCCAGATAAAAGCGCACCGCATCAATCAGTTCGCTACTGGAAAGCTGGCTGGAGAGCAGGGGAATTTGCTGCTGGTTAGATAGTTGAATGAAATTTTCCGGCACTTCAATGGCATCGGAAATAATAATGGCGGCGGTATGCCGTGAAAAAATCTGCTTGAGCGTATCCTGCCGGGTGTTTTTACGCAGTTTTTCCAGATAGTTCCATTCGGTTAAACCAATAACCTGTATGCGGTTGGGATGAATTAAATTAAGGTGGCCAATGAGTGTGGCATGATCGCTGAGATGTAAATTGCGTTTGATGTTTTTGTCAGCACTGAGGGAGCCGGCCAGCCAGTGGATATCAATATTCTGTTTAAGATGATCGTATAAATCCCTTGGGGTCAGCTTTGCTATCATAGTGTGTTAGCCGCTGTTATCGGTTTGTTGCCAGCTGGACAGACGCTGAAACAGCTCGTCATTGCGGCTGCATTCTCGCAGGGACTGGCTGAGTTCATGGTCGGAGAACATGCCTGCAAGAGCGGCCAGAATTTCAAGATGTTCGGAGGTATGTTCTTCGGGCACCAGCAGACCAAAAATCAAATCGGCGGGCTGGCCATCCGGGCTGTCAAAATCGACCGGTTTATCCAGTTTGATAAAGGCGCCAATGGCTTTTTCATGCTTGCCCATCCGGGCATGGGGTAATGCCACGCCATGCCCAAGGCCGGTAGATCCCAGGCGTTCACGATCAACCAGATGATGGAATATGTCGGTGGGGTCGGTGCCTGCGGCGCCCAGGGATAATAACTGTCCGAGATTTTCAAGGAGACGTTTTTTACTGTTGATGCCGCTCAGACAAACAACCCGCTCGGGAGAAATGAGTTGGCTAATTTCCATTCATAAAACCTGGATCACACGCTGCATGGCGCCACGTAAACGGCCAGGTACAAAGGAAACCGGCTGTCAGGCTGTCATGCAATAATTTAAAGAGGGCTTATTTTAACGCTTTAAAATGCAACATGACAGACCTGAAAGGGCAGAAGCAGAAATTAATTCCACGGCAGGGAATACAGCAACTTCTGCTTCAGACGAACCCTTATTCCGCTTCGGTAAAGCTGGCCGGATCCGGCTGCTTGTGATGATGGTTGGTTATTTTTTCTTTATGCTTTTTGACCTGACGATCCAGCTTGTCCACCATGGCGTCAATGGCGGCATACATATTTTCATCGGTACTTTCCGCAAAAATGTCATTGCCGCTGACATGAATTGTGGCTTCGGCCTTCTGGCGAATACCTTCTACGGTGAGAATCACGTGGTTATTGGTTACCTTATCGAAATGGCGTTCAATTTTCTGCATTTTTTCTTCTACATAATTACGTAGAGAATCGGTGATTTCTACATGGTGTCCAGTCAAATTCATTTGCATGGAGGACTCCTTAGTTTGTTTATGTTTGCCTCAGGCGAGGCGTTTACGCTCATTGGATGGCGGTATTTTCATGGCTTCTCGGTACTTGGCCACAGTCCTACGCGCCACGTTTATGCCCTGTTCCACCAAAGTGTTGGCAATTTTATTGTCACTCAATGGTTTGTGGGTATCTTCTTCATCAATCAGCTTTTTGATCATGGCTCGAATGGCCGTGGCTGAACATTCTCCACCATCGGATGTGCCCACATGGCTGGAGAAGAAATACTTAAACTCAAAAACTCCCCGCGGTGTATGCATGTACTTTTGTGTGGTGACCCGGGAAATAGTGGATTCATGTAAATCCAGTTCTTCAGCTATATCCCGTAACACCAGTGGTTTCATGCCTTCGTCGCCGTATTCTAGGAAATTTCGCTGGTGCTCCACAATAGAGGTGGCAACACGCATTAAAGTTTCGTTGCGACTCATCAAACTTTTTAGAAACCAGCGTGCTTCCTGCAGGTTATTTTTCATAAATGTGTTATCTTTGTCCTGATTACCCCGGGTGATATAGCTGGCATACACCGGGTTGATTTTCAGCTTTGGCGCCGCTTCCACATTCAGTTCTACTTTCCAGCGCCCTTTATCCTTACTGACAAACACATCCGGCACCACATATTGCGCCGATACTTTATTAATGCTGGCACCGGGGCGGGGATTCAAGGTCTGGATAAATTTAATTATCGCCGCCAGCTCATCTTCCGACACACGGGCATAGCGTTTCAGCTTGGCATAGTCATGGCTGCCCAGTAAATCCAGATAGTCTTTTACGATTGCGCGGGCCTTGGGTAGCTCGGGAACATGTTCGCTGGAAAACTGTTCCATCTGTAATAACAGGCATTCTTTTAAATCACGACTGGCCACGCCCAGAGGGTCGAAGTGCTGAATTAAATGCAGCACCGCCTCGACTTCATCCAGCTCGATTTCCAGCTCTTCCACCAGACCGCCGTGAATGGATTCAACCGATTCATTTAAGTAGCCGTCTTCATCAATGGCATCGATCACCGCCATGGCAATGGCCTGATCCGTATTGCTCATGTGGGTCATCTGCAATTGCCAGCACAGGTGATCGATCAGATTATTGGTGGCACCCTCCTGGTTTTCCAGAAACTCCCGTGCCTTGTCATCATCAATGGGAGCCGGGGTGCTGCTGCCGCTGCTGGGGATGTCGTAAATATCATCCCAGGCGGTATCGACGGGTAGCTCATCGGGAATTTCGCTGTTGTCATTAATATCAACATTGGCGGTATCTGAGCCCAGCTTGTCGGCCGGTATTTCATCGCCATCGGCGTTTTCTGTGGTGCTCGGGGCCTGAGCTGTATCGTTTTCGTTAGCATCCGGTTTGGGGCTGTCTTCATCCATTTCCAGCATGGGATTGGATTCCAGCACTTCCTGGATTTCGGTTTGCAGTTCGAGGCTGGATAGCTGTAACAGGCGAATGGCCTGTTGCAACTGTGGCGTCATGGTGAGCGACTGGCCGATTTTTAACTGTAGGGATTGCTTCATTCTTATTATTTTGAACTTGTATTGTCTACGCTGATGGTTTCAATTCTAGTTCAATTTGCGTTTCTATGCAGGCCTTATGCCAATTATTTTTTTCGGTTTTGTGAAGGTGGCTTAGAGGCGGAAGTGCTGGCCCAGGTATACGTCTTTTACCTGCTGATCTTCCATAATTTTATCAGGGCTGCCTTCGGCGATCACCTGGCCGGCGCTGAGAATATAGGCACGCTGACAGATGCCCAGGGTTTCCCGTACATTGTGGTCGGTAATCAGTACGCCAATATCTTTTTCGGTGAGTTGTTTGATAATTCGCTGTATATCCAGCACCGAAATAGGATCGACGCCGGCGAAGGGTTCATCCAGTAAAATAAATTTTGGTTCGGCGGCCAGTGCCCGGGCGATTTCAACCCGGCGTCTTTCGCCGCCGGACAGGCTGATGCCCGTATTGTCACGAATATGATCGATCTGCAACTCGTCCAGCAAATCCTGTAACAGCATTTTGCGTTGCTGGCGGGAAAGCTGGGGGCGCAGTTCCAGTATGGCCATAATATTTTCGCTTACCGTCAGTTTGCGAAACACCGAGGCTTCCTGGGGCAGATAACCTATGCCCAGCCGCGCCCGCTCATGCATGGGCAGGTAGGTGATGTCTTTATCATCGTAATAAATATGCCCCGTATCAACGGGAATCAGCCCTACCACCATATAAAAGCTGGTGGTTTTGCCAGCCCCATTGGGGCCGAGCAGGCCGACAACTTCACCGCTTTTGACGCAAATCGAAACCTTGTCCACCACGGTTCGGCTGCGGTATTTTTTAACAATCTGATCAGCCTTTAAAATGCTCATGGCTGTTCCGTTTTGGCCGGGGTATCGGGATGGATAGTAATAAAGACCCGTTCATTCCCGCCACTGTCTTTTTTGTGGGGATCTTTTGCTCCGGCCTGCACGATGTCGGTACGGGTGTTATAAATAATTTTTTCGGCCCGGAAGGTATTTTGTTTTTGTACCAGTACCGCATCCTGATTAAGGGTTAAAACCCCGTTATGATTTTGATACATCATTTTTTGCGCCTGTGCGCTAATGAGCTGGCCTTCATCATTGCGCTGCCTGAAGCTGGCGGGTGAGCCTTCCACCTGAATGGATTTCAGGCCGTTATTTTTTTCTGTTTGAATAATGACCCGGTCGCCTTTAATGAGCAGGCTGCCGCGGCTGATTTTCACATGGCCGGAATAAATACTGCTGCCTTTTTTCTCGTCAATTTTGAGCTGATCGGCTTCAATATTCAGGGGCAGCTCCCCATCCTGTTGTGCTGCCAGTGCAAGCTGGGGCGCGCAGAAAAAAACGATGCTAATGAGCAGCGAAATGGCGGGGAGCATAGCGACCTTTAACCTTGGAATTAAGTTTTAGTATACCCTGAGTGTAATCAATGAGCATCCCGGTGGCGCGAAGTTCGCTGTCGGGTGTTTTGATTTGCGCCGGTTTATCCGTCTGGGCAATACGGCTCTGGCTATTAAATTCCAGATAGTGGGTGGTGATATTTAAATCGTCCTGATGCTGGCTGTTTTGCCGCTGTATTTTTACATTGTCGTACAGATAAATATTTGAGCTGTTATCGTGTGTTTCTGCCCGCTGTGCAGAAATCGTCCAGCGTACATTATCCTGCTCAAAGGTGATTTCAGGCTGCTGCATCTGTGCTTCACCCGTATCATTATAATGCTGCATATAACGGGCTTTTATACGGTGGCTGAGCTGCCCCTGTGGGTTCATTTTTATCACCGTAAAGTCTTCCATAAAATAATCGGGAAAATGCTGATCCTGAGGCTGGGTTAGCAGTAGCGGCTTTTGCCAGTCCTCCTGAAACCACCAGCTGAGCAGGGCCAGTAGCAGAACCAGTAGCAGACTGATTATTTTACCCATGAACGGATTCTAGTGTTCAAGATAGCTGGCCAGTATCTGGCTGAGCTTGCCCTGGGCCTGTAGAATCATTTCACAGACTTCCCGGCCCGCGCCCCGGCCACCTTTGTTCTGGGTAATCCAGTGGCAGTGCTGTTTTACAAAATCATGGCCGTCCTGCACGCAAATGGACAAACCCACCTTGCTCATCACCGGCAGATCCACCACATCATCCCCCACATAGGCCACCTGTTCGTGGCTTAGGCCGGTTTCGGCGAGCAGTTCTTCATAGGCAGGCAGCTTTTCCCGCTTGCCCTGATGAATATGCTCTATGCCCAGATCCTTGCAGCGATGTTTGACCACCTCTGACTGGCGGCCGGTAATAATGGCGGCAATCACGCCGCTGTCCTGCAACATGCGCAGGCCGTGTCCGTCTTTGGAATTAAAGGCCTTGTATTCCTGGCCATCATCGCCGATAAACAATGAGCTGTCGGTGAGCACACCATCCACATCAAAGATCACCATTTTAATTAAAGCGGCTTTTTCAAAAATATCGTGCATGTTTCTGTTTCCTAAACCACACCGGCCCGTAACAGGTCGTGCATATTCAAGGCGCCGAGCAGTTGTGTGTTTTCATCGACAACCACAATGGCATTGATTTTATTGTCTTCCATCATATTCAGGGCTTCTACCGCCAGCACATCCGGGGCAATGGTTTTGCAGTTGGCGGTCATTACATCTTCGATGGCTGTGTTGTTGATATTGATGTCATGATCCAGGCTGCGGCGCAGATCCCCATCTGTGTAAATGCCCAGCAGGCGGTTTTTATCATCCACAATTGCCGTCATGCCCAGCCCTTTGCGGGTCATTTCCAGCAGGGCTTCTTTTAAGCTGGCATTGGCTGCAACCGCCGGGATTTTATCACCTGTGTGCATAATGTCTTTGACATGGAGCAGCAGGCGGCGGCCCAGACTGCCGCCCGGATGGGAGAGAGCAAAGTCCTCGGCGGTAAAATCCCGGGCTTCCAGCAGGGCGACGGCCAGTGCATCCCCCATCACCAGCGCGGTGGTGGTGCTGGAAGTGGGCGCCAGACCCAGTGAGCAGGCTTCTTTTTCCACCCCCACATTCAAATGGATATTCGATTCTCTGGCCAGGCTGGAATCATCATTGCCGGTGAGGCTGATCAGGGGCAGGGAGAGGCGCTTGATAATCGGCACAATGGTGAGGATTTCGGCAGTTTCCCCGGAATTGGACAGGGCAATCACCACATCGCCGGGGGTTATCATGCCCAGATCCCCGTGGCTGGCTTCCCCCGGATGGACAAAAAAAGCCGGCGTGCCGGTGCTGGCCAAAGTGGCGGCAATCTTGCCACCGATATGACCGGACTTGCCCATGCCGGTGACCACCACCCGGCCTCTGCATTCCAGGATCAGCTGGCAGGCCTTAACAAAATCATCATTAATGCTGTGCTTTAAGGCATCAACGGCCTGTTGTTCAATCTGGATGACTTCAAGGCCGCGCTGTTTAAGGGTGTCCGGTTTAATCATGCTGTTGCCGCGTAATAAAGAATAATTTCGTAGCCTATAAAGATTGCCAGCAAAAAGCCACCTTCGATGCGATTAATCACCCCCCGGCCACGCAGGCCAAAGGCCACCATAAACAAAAAGACGGTTAAGCCCAGCATCAGTGGCAGGTCGCGAGTCATTACGCCGGTGGACAGGTGCTCCCCCTGTATCAGGCCGGTAACTCCCAGTACCCCCAGGGTATTAAACAGATTGGAGCCGATAATATTACCCAGCGCCATATCATGTTCACCCTTGCGGGCGCTGGCAATGGAGGCGGCCAGTTCCGGCAGGCTGGTGCCGATGGCGACTATGGTCAGGCCGATAATCAGATCGGAAATGCCAAAGGAAGTGGCCACATTAACGGCGCCCCATACCAGCAGCTTGGAGCTGCCCAGTAACAGAATGCTGCCGAATAATAGTGCTCCCAGGGCTTTATTCATGGGCATGTGGGCGGGGATTTCTTCGGCAAATTCCGCTTCGATAATATCGTGATTCTGAGTGTGCATGGCCTTATAAACCAGCCAGCTCATAATAAGGAATAACATAATGATAAAAATCAGCCCGTCCATCCAGCCCAGATGATCATCCATGCCCATGCAACCAACAGCCAGCAGGGTGGCGCCCAGTAAAATCGGGTATTCCCGTTTGAGAATATCGGAATGCACATTCAGCGGCACCAGCAGGGCAGTAGCCCCCAGCACCAGAGCAATATTGGTGATATTGGAACCCAGCGCATTACCCACTGCCAGTCCCGGATTACCGCCGGAAGCGGCAATGGCAGCCACCAGCATTTCCGGCGCTGAGGTGCCAAAGCCGACAATGGTCAGGCCGATAATGAGTGGCGATATTCCCAGATTACGGGCGGTGGCCGAAGCCCCCAGCACAAAGAAATCTGCACTCCAGATTAATAAGCCAAAACCTGCCAGAATGGCCACAATGTCGATTAAAATATCCACGCACCCGTTACAGTAAAAAAGAGAGCGCAATGATACACGATTCTACAGGGCAGGCCGAACAAACCACGGGCAATTTAAAGCTGGGCTGTTATGGCTGGCTGCATTCCCGCTGGCAGGGTGCTTATTACCCGGATGATCTGCCCACAGACTGGCAGTTAGGCTATTACGCCAATGACTTTTCCTGTGTGCTGGTACCGGCGGATTACTGGCAGCAGGATGTGGATGTGGAAGACTGGCTGGATGGGGTACATGAGTCGTTTTGCTTTTATCTGGAATGGCCGCAGGATATTAAATGCCAGCAAAAAGTGTTGCAGGCCGGGGAAGTGTTAAAACCGCATCTGGGCGGTTTGCTGCTGGATAAAGCTGACGGTGATGCAGATGTTTCACGGCTCCCCGTAATATCCGGGAAGCCGATATGGCGACCGGGTGTGGAATCCTCTTTATCTGTTGGTCTGGTAGACAGTATTAAAGGTATTGATCTGCAACAGCAACGTAGCTGGCTGGAAGCCTTCGATCGCGCCAGTCAACATCAGGCCCGGGCATTATTTGTGATGGATGCAAGTGTGGATCATAAACAGCTTACCGATATGCAAAAGCTGGCTGAAATGCTGGGGCTGTAAAATGAAATACCATGAGTTTGAACTGCACAGGTGACAAATTCATTCAATCCCCTACAATAGCCGCTTCGCTTTAATGAATATGGATACACCCATTAACACCTCAGCACAGCCCAACGATATTCTCATCGAAATTCGTAACCTGCACTTCAGCCGTGGAGACAGGCCGATTTTTGATGGCATTGATATGGATATTAGTCGCGGTCAGATTACCGCCATTATGGGCCCCAGCGGCACCGGCAAAACCACCCTGTTAAAATTAATTGGCGGTCAGTTAAAACCGGATGCGGGTACCATTAAGGTGGACGGGGAAGATGTACACAAACTGAGCCATAAAGCCCTGTATGATTTGCGTCGCCGTATGATGGGTATGCTGTTTCAAAGTGGCGCCCTGCTCACCGATTTAAGTGTTTACGATAATGTGGCCTTTCCCCTGCGGGAGCATACCCATTTAAGCGAATCCATGATCCATCATCTGGTGCTGCTTAAATTGCAGGCGGTGGGCTTGCGGGGGGCGCGTAATTTAATGCCGGCGGAACTGTCCGGCGGTATGGCGCGGCGGGTGGCGCTGGCACGGGCCATTGCCCTGGACCCGCAAATGATTATGTATGATGAGCCGTTTACCGGTCAGGACCCGATTTCCATGGGGGTGCTGGTTACCCTGATTCGCAGTCTCAATGAGGCCCTGGGTTTAAGCAGTATCGTGGTTTCCCATGATGTGCCGGAAACCTGTTCCATCTCCGATTATGTATACCTGATTTCTGCTGGCAAGGTGGTTGAGCATGGCTCACCGGCGCAGCTGGCCAAATCGGAATCCGCCTGGGTACAGCAGTTTATGGGCGGGCTTGCGGATGGCCCTGTGCCATTTCATTTTAAGGGGCCGTCCATTATGGATGATCTCATGCAGAGCGGGTTGGGCTAATGTTACTGGATTTTCTACAACAGCTGGGTCACAGAAGTTTAAGTATTTTTGCCCGTCTGGGTCGCGCCAGCCAGTTTTTGCTGGTGACCTTAATGGCGCTGCCCAGTGTGGTTATGCGGCCGTTTTTGCTGGTTAAACAAATGTATAACACCGGCGTACAAACCCTGCTGATTATTCTGGTGGCGGGTATTTTTGTGGGCATGGTGCTGGCTTTGCAGGCCTATATTGTACTGGTGGATTTTGGCGCGGAAGAATCCATCAGCCTGATGGTGTCCTTAAGTATTTTGCGGGAACTGGGGCCGGTATTTACCGGGCTGCTGTTTGCCGGGCGCGCCGGTTCTGCGCTCACCGCGGAAATCGGCCTGATGAAAAGTACCGAGCAGTTATCGGGCATGGAAATGATGGCCGTAGACCCCATGAAATATATTATTGCGCCGCGCTTTTTAGCGGGTGTGATTTCTGTGCCATTGCTGGCGCTGATTTTTATGGCGGTAGCCGTATTAGGCGGCTTTTTTGTGGCCACGGATATGCTGGGCCAGTATGAAGGGGTGTTCTGGTCGCAGATGCAGGTGAAGGTGGATTTTTATGATGATGTGGTGAACAGCATTATCAAAAGCGCTGTATTCGGTTTTGTGGTGGTGTGGATAGCGGTGTTTGAAGGCTATGACTGTGTGCCCACCTCAGAAGGTCTGGGGCAGGCCACCACTCGCTCGGTTGTGTATAGTTCCCTGGCTGTGCTGGGGCTGGATTTTGTTTTAACTGCGGTAATGTACGCTGTATAAAGGTTAACTATGAGTACACGAAATATAGAAATTCTGGTGGGACTGTTTGTGGCAGGTGCTCTGGCCGCCCTGTTTATGCTGGCCATGAAGGTGAGCAATTTTACCAGCTACGGGGAAACCGACGGGGGTTATGAAATACGCGCCCGTTTCGATAATGTGGGCGGTTTGAAAGTGCGCTCGCCGGTCAGTGCTGGCGGTGTACGCGTTGGCAAGGTCACCAATATCAGCTACAACAATGAAAGTTTTGAAGCGGTTGTCACCATGAATATCGAATCTAAATACAAATTCCCCAAA
This sequence comes from Gammaproteobacteria bacterium, assembly GCA_026998145.1. GTDB lineage: Bacteria > Pseudomonadota > Gammaproteobacteria > SZUA-229 > SZUA-229 > JALTRC01. Next base: position 6,295 of record JALTRC010000634.1, on the reverse strand, counting down.
GATACCTCCGCCGGTATATTAACCGCCGGCCTGCTGGGTGAACAGTATGTGGGGCTGGAACCGGGGGGCGATGAAGAAAATCTGGCTGCCGGGGATATGATTGAGCTGACCCAGTCAGCGCTGGTGCTGGAGCAGGTGATCGGCCAGTTTCTCTATTCCAAGGCACAGGATAAATAACAGGAGAGCCTTATGTTAAAAACATTTTTACAATACGGTTTGCTGGCCGTTTATCTGTTGCTGGCAAGCACGGCTCAGGCTGCGGTTATGGGGCCGGACGAGCTGATTAAACACACCTCGGAAAAGGTACTGAAAACCCTGGAAGACAATAAGGCGCTTTATGAAAAGCAGCCGGAAAAAATTCTCACCCTGATTAATGAGATTATTCTGCCCCATCTGGACTTTGTGGCCATGAGCAAGCTGGCGCTGGGCAAAAACTGGCGCAAAGCCAGTAAAGAGCAGCGGCAAAGATTTGTTGAAGCCTTTAAAAATATGCTGGTGCGCACATACAGTAAGGCGCTCACTGAATACACCGGCCAGCAAATCGAGTTTCTGCCTTATCGCCCGCCGGCAAAAGGCAAAATCACCGTAACCGTTAAAACCCGCATCAACCAGAGCAATGGCCCGGCCATTCCCATTGATTACCGTCTGCGCATCAAGAATGATGAGTGGAAGGTTTATGATATTAAAATCGATGGCATCAGTCTGGTGACCAATTATCGCAATACTTTTGCGGCGGATGTACGCAATCTGGGCATGGACGGGCTGATTGAAAAATTACAGGCCAAAAAAGATGCGGCCTTAAAGAAAGCTTCATGAGTGCACAGATTCAAACCTCTGATGGCATGATTCAGATTGCCGGTGATCTGGATTTCGATGCTTCCCAGAAGCTGGCGGCGGATACCCGTAGCTGGCCCGCCAGTGGTGATATTCATGTGGATCTATCCGGTGTTGTCCACAGTAATAGTGCCGGGCTGGCTTTTTTATTGGAGTGGATGAAAATTGCCAAGCAAAAGGCCCGTCAAATCAAGTATCATAACGTCCCTGAACAATTGCTGGTTATTGCCCGTGCTTACGGCATTGATGAGCAACTGCCCCTAGCCTAGCTGTCATTTGACTGGCCGCTGTAACAGACTGTTTTTACATGAATAAGTTATTAATCCAGGGTGGTGCAAGCCTGCAGGGCGAGATTCGAATCTCTGGTGCAAAAAATGCCGTGCTGCCCATTCTTGCTGCAACTTTGCTGGCGGAAGGCCAGGCGGTGGTTGAAAATGTGCCCCATCTACAGGATGTCACCACCACCGTATCCCTGCTGGGGAGTATGGGCGTAACCGTTATTATTGGCGAAAAACTGAGCGTTGAAGTGGATACTTCGACGATTAGCTCACAGGTCGCCCCCTATGATCTGGTAAGCACTATGCGCTCCTCCATTCTGGTGCTGGGGCCGCTGCTGGCTCGCTATGGCAAGGCGGAAGTGTCCCTGCCCGGTGGTTGCGCCATTGGTTCCCGGCCGGTGAATATTCATATCAAGGGCCTGCAGGATATGGGCGCGGATATCGAAGTAAAAAACGGTTATATCTATGCCAGTGCCGAGCGTTTAAAGGGCGCCCGTATTGTCATGGATATGGTAACCGTTACCGGTACGGAAAACCTGATGATGGCGGCCAGCCTGGCCGATGGCACCACGGTTCTGGAAAATGCGGCCAGAGAGCCGGAAGTGATTGATCTGGCCAATTTCCTCAATGCCATGGGCGCTAAAATCAGTGGTGCCGGTACGGATACCATTACCATCGAAGGCGTTGAATCACTCCAGGGCGTACGCTATAAAGTGGTGCCGGATCGTATCGAAACCGGTACTTTTCTGGTGGCGGCGGCGATTACCGGCGGCAGGGTCAAGCTTAAAGATACGGACCCCACACTGCTGGATGCGGTGCTGGACAAGCTGCGGGAGTCGGGTGCCGAAATCACCACCGGTGATGACTGGATTGAGCTGGATATGAAAGGCAGGCGGCCCAAAGCGGTTAGCGTGCGCACAGCGCCCTATCCGGCCTTTCCAACGGATATGCAGGCCCAGTTCTGCGCTCTTAATGCGATTGCCGAAGGCACGGGCACGGTGGTAGAAACCGTATTTGAAAATCGCTTTATGCACGTGCAGGAAATGCGTCGCATGGGCGCGGATATTGAAGTGCAGGGCAATACGGCCATAGTGCGAGGGGTGGAAAAAGTCTCCGCCGCGCCGATTATGGCCACTGACCTGCGTGCCTCTGCCAGCCTGATTTTAATGGGGCTGGTGGCCGAAGGTGAAACCGAAGTGAAGCGTATCTACCACATCGACCGTGGTTATGAGCTGATTGAAGAAAAATTACAGTTACTGGGCGCGAAGATTCGCCGGGTACCGGATTAAACAAGAAACGATTATGAGTCATCCCATTACCATAGCCCTGTCCAAAGGGCGCATTTTCAAAGAAACCCTGCCACTGCTGGAGGAGGCGGATATTCGCCCCACCGAAGACCCGGAAAAAAGCCGCAAGCTGATTCTGGGCACCAACCATGATGATATAAAAATGGTGATTATTCGTGCCACCGATGTGCCCACCTATGTGCAATACGGGGCGGCGGATATTGGTGTGGCCGGCAAGGATGTGCTGATGGAGCATGGGGGCGACGGGGTTTATGAGCTGGTGGATTTGAATATCGCCCGCTGCAAACTGATGACCGCCGGTAAAAATGACTACCAGCCGGGCAGTGGCCGTTTACGCATTGCCACCAAATTTGTCAATGTGGCGCGGCGCTATTTTGCCGAGCAGGGGCAGCAGGTGGAAGTAATTAAACTCTATGGCTCCATGGAGCTGGGGCCGATTGTGGGACTGTCGGATTTGATTGTGGACGTGGTGGATACGGGCAATACCTTAAAGGCCAATGGCCTCAAGCCCATCGACCATATTGCCGATGTATCGTCCCGCCTGATTGTGAATAAAGCCTCTTTAAAAATGAAGCATGATCGTATCCAGAGCATCGTCGATCAAATGCGCGCAGCGGTAAAATAGCCATGAATATTAAACAGCTCAATACACAGGACAAAGATTTCTGGTCGCAACTGGATGCGGCGCTGGCCTGGGAATCCGTATCCGATGATCAGGTATTTAATGTCGTTAATGATGTCATCAAACAGGTGCGCCAGCGGGGTGATGCGGCGGTCGTGGATTACACCAACCAGTTTGATCGCATGCAGGCAAAGACCATGGCTGAGCTGGAAATCTCTGCCGAACAGTTGCAGGCATCCCTGCATAAAATCCCTGCTGAGCAGCGTGAAGCCCTGGAAAAGGCCGCCCAGCGGGTGCGGGATTATGCTCAGCACCAGAAGCTGGAATCCTGGCAGTACACCGAGGCTGATGGCACGGTGCTGGGTCAGCAGGTATCGCCCATGGATCGGGTGGGATTATATGTACCCGGTGGCAAGGCCGCTTATCCATCCTCTGTATTAATGAATGCCATTCCCGCCAAGGTGGCCGGGGTGCCGGAACTGATTATGGTGGTACCTACGCCGGATGGTGAGATCAATGATCTGGTGCTGGCTGCGGCGGCGATTTCTGATGTGGATAAAGTTTTCGCCATTGGCGGCGCACAGGCGGTAGCAGCACTGGCCTATGGCACGGAAACTGTGCCCCAGGTGGATAAAATTGTCGGCCCCGGCAATATTTATGTGGCCACCGCCAAGCGCATGGTATTTGGCGCAGTGGGTATAGATATGATTGCCGGGCCATCGGAAATTTGCGTGGTCTGTGATGGCTCCACCGATGCGGACTGGATTGCCATGGATCTGTTTTCTCAGGCCGAGCATGACGAAGATGCCCAGTCGATTTTAGTCTGCCCGGATCAGGCATATGTGGATCAGGTGAAAGCCAGTATTGAAAAACAGATTAAAGACATGCCCAGAGACGACATTATTAAAAAGTCACTGGAAGGCCGGGGGATTTTAATCACTGCCCAGGATATGGATGATGCCATTGCCATCGCCAATTATATTGCGCCGGAACATCTGGAATTATCCATTGAAGATGCCCAGGAACGTGCTGGACAGATTCGCCATGCGGGTGCCATTTTTATGGGCAGTTATACGGCCGAAGCACTGGGGGATTACTGCGCCGGGCCGAATCATGTACTGCCCACATCCCGCACGGCACGTTTTTCATCACCGCTGGGGGTGTATGATTTTCAGAAGCGCTCCAGCCTGATTTACTGCTCCGCCGATGGCGCTGCCGAGCTGGCAAAAACCGCTTCGGTGCTGGCCCACGGAGAAGGCTTGACAGCCCATGCCCGTTCGGCAGAATATCGCATGAAGAAATAGTTAAGAAAAAAACTAAAGTATAAAGAAAATACCAATACACGGGATATATGTAAAAGTGATGCTGTCATTCCCGCGCAGGCGGGAATCCAGCTATTTGCTTTTCAGGATTTCCACTTAATATTGGAATAACAACATAACGTTTGTTTACTAAAAATAAAACGGCAAAATAGTCGTATAAAAAAATACTTTCAGCATATCGTGGTTAAGAAGGTCAAACTATGGGTGAGGTTGTACCATTTGCTAAAAAAAAGACCGCGCAAAAACATAAGGGTAATACCTTGTGTCGTCGCGGTTTTCATAAATGGCAGCTGGTTACCGAACAACAGTTTGATGTTAAACAGGGGCGTCTGGTCACCGTTTCCAGATGCCAGCGATGTGGGAAGTTAAAAAATGAAGCTCGTTAAATTCTTTTTTTTCATCAGTCTATTTTTTTATTCTGTTTTTTCTTATGCCTTAAGCGCCGATGATTTTTTTGATCAGTCCATGGGGGACTTTCAGGAAGAGTTAGAGCTTGCCAAAGAAGAAGGTAAAAAAGGCATCTTACTGTTTTTTGAACTGGATGAATGCCCTTTTTGCCATCGCATGAAAACCACCATTTTAAATCAGCCGGATGTAATAGATTATTTCAGAAAACACTTTCTGATATTCCCGGTAGACATAGAAGGAGATGTGGAAATAACGGATTTTCAGGGCAATGTTACAACACAGAAAGACTTTGCCTTTAAACAGCATCGGGTTCGGGCAACGCCGGTGTTTGCCTTTTTTGATTTAAGCGGTAAACGCATTGTTCGTTACACAGGTGCCACGTCTTCCAAAGAAGAATTTCTCTGGCTGGGAGAATATGTGGTATCCGGTGCCTATAAAAAAACGCGCTTTAGCCGTTATAAACGTGAGCGAAGAAAATCTGCCCGATGAGATTTCTGTTTCTCGTATTACTCATTCTAAGTCCACGGCTGTGGGCTGAAGAATCTGCTTTGCCGGAGCCGCTGACATTGGATTATGCCCTGTCACTGGCCGCTGAATCCAGCCATCCCCGCTTACAGATTATTGATGCCCAGCAGGCCGTATCAGAAGCCCATAAACAATCGGCCGAATCGGCTTATGGGCTTAATGCTGAAATGGAGCTGCGCGCCCTGTGGAGTAAGCCGTCCCCCCTGGCATTGAATCAGCAAACCGATGATCACCGTGCGTTATTGCGTATTCAGAAAAGGCTGTATGATTTTGGCCGTACACGGCAGCAGGTGGAAGCAGAAGAAACCGAGCTGGAAGCCCTTAAGATAAATCGTCAGGCGGAAATTGAGCGACGAAAAATTGATATTGCCCGGCGTTATTTCGATGTCATTTTATCGGATCTGAAATTTGCCTGGCAGGATGAAGCCATGGCAACCGCTTATGTAACTTATGATCGTATTCGCGATCAGCATGAGCTGGCATTGCGTTCCGATGTGGAGCTATTACGCGCCGAGGCAGATTACCAGAAAGTGCGCATGAGTCGTTATCAGGCAGAAATTCAGCTGCGTCGAACACGGGCATTGCTGGCAGAAGAACTGAATCGACCGGATCAGTTATCTTCCAAATTATTGCGCCCGGTACTTAATGTTCGCAAAAATAAAATCGCTGAATACGATGAGCTGATTAAACGTATGCAAGGCTCTAATCCGCAAATCAAGCTGGCTCAACAGCGTTTGCAGGCAGCGTCCAGGCGTTTGCAGGCGGCGCGCATCGAAGGGCGTCCTGAACTGACGGCACAAGTGGATATTGCCGATTATTCCCGTGAAACCGCTGGCAATAATGATTGGCGAGCCGGGCTTTATTTAACGGTACCACTGTTTGACAACCCGCAGATAAAAGCACAGGTGGCAAAAAAACGGGCCGACTGGTTACGGCAAAAAGCCGAGCTGGCGGATATTAAATTACAGATGCGTCAGCAGTTGCTGGAACTGTGGCAGG
>JALTRC010000633.1 GCA_026998145.1 Gammaproteobacteria bacterium | reverse complement strand
CCTGACCACTCAGGTCGGGCAAGCTCTGTGCATAGGCACCAACATCCGAAAAAAGATCGCTATGCGAACCCGGGCCATTGCTGCCCACGATAATGACATTATCGGCGGCGGGAATATCCTGCACCCCCAGATATTCTTCCTGATCCTTCAGTATATTTAAGAAAATATCATCGGTTTGTACGAAGACAGCACCGGGGTCGGTTGCTTCACCCCAGCCACTTTGTGTGGAAGCGATATAGTTTTCATCAGTGGCATAATTGATAGCGCTATTGTACTGCGCAACGTTAAGGGCTTCATAAATCTGCGCCATATCGGTATCGGCTTCATCGCCAGCAGCCGTCACGACAAGAAATTTATCCCAGATATCATGGGTTAGCTTTTTCCATTGCATTGCCAGAAAGGCGCGCTGATAGGACGGCGTGATTTGTTTAAAATCAGCCAGTGCTGAACCATCTGCCACCGAGGCCGCATCACAGCCATTATCACAACGATCCTTGAAACCCAGTGAATAATTCACCACAGCGATATCATTCAATGTGTGCAAATACTGTGAGATTGCCTGTAGCTGCTGTGATTGGGTCAGCCCTGAAACGGATAGCAGGGTCAGGTCAACACAGTCGGAAAAGGGCATGGCGCCGGTTTTCTCACTGGGTGAGAAATCAGCCGCTGCCATAGCTGCAACATCCCAGCCGTGGGTTTCTCCATCGTCCAATATATTGCCAATCAAATTATAATTAGGTAGCTCTTTTGCGGTTTTCGCAGACATGCCATCAGGCAGGCTCGACAGGGAACCAAACTTGTCAACAATCACCAGTTTAACCGGATCAACAATGCAATCCAGCGTATTGCTATAGGCATTCCAGGCAGCGAAAAAATTACCCGCATTGAGATGGGTGACCACCGGATCGGTTTCATATTCCGGTGCATTACGGGTTGCGGCTTCCTGGCCGATAAACGCCACCGCAATACCGGGTTGTTTGGATAAGACCTGACTCAAATTCGTTAAATCATCCACACTGGACTGACGGGCAACCTCCACCGTTACAAAGGGTGACCCCGGCTCACTGGTCACAATACGTGCGTCAATAGATTCCAGTGCAGCATTAACTTGCCCGATAGTGGCCTGGGGTTCCAGCACAACATCCAGACGCGTAAGAATCACACCCTTCTCTCTATCCACCGGGCTGGCGGCTTTTGGCTCCCGTGTGCTCACGGAATCCACGGCGCTGGATTCTGCTGCGCCGGTAATCAAACCATTGTCGATGGCTGCAGCATCCTCTGGCTTGCCGCATCCTGACATCAAACCAATCATGACAATGCCAATAATCAAAATAAAATGCCGTAAGCAGTACATAAGGCTTCCTTCTGGATTTTGCTCCAAATTACCGAATTGACTGACTTATAGTTTCAAGGGATGGGGGTAAAATTTATATCCCCAGAATTGGGGATGGACAGTGCATATATTGAAGCGGTCTGGCTTAGAAGATGATAGCCAGTAAGTTAATGGCTAAGCTTTTTAAACAATCTTTCCAACTATTTTATATAAGCCTTCCTCTTTTCAAAGGGGGAATGAGGGGGGTTAAAAAACTTCCATGTTTGAACGCCCTGTCAATACCGTGTTTTTAACTTGAACGACTTCTAATCTCCCCCTGCCCCTCTTTGCTAAAGAGGGGAGTTCATAGTTTTAGGCTTCCCGCCACACTCAGCTGATGATGAACAGGCACTTACTATCATTCCTTATCCGCATCTATTTCGCCCAAATCGTCCAGCGCACTTTCAGTCAGAATAATTTTTCTCTTTTTCTTAGCTTAACGACTTTGGGATCAAAGTTTTCCTGTATATCCTGGTGATTTTCAACTATCCAGAGATTAGCCCGGCCAATCTCTTCTGCGGAAAGCTTTTCCACTTCCCCATAGTCAGCCACCAGCAAATTGCAGTCTGACAGAAAATGACGCCAGCGAACCTGCTTCAAAGTGCTTTCATTGGTAAAAATAAAAAAACGGTGTGGATCATCATCCCAGTCCTTATCGTGTACATATACAGCTGGGGTTCGTTGGACATTTAATTGACTCAATACCAACCAGCGTTCCCGTTGATAGCCATACCAGCGACTTCTTAATTCATCCAACTGAGTCTCCTGCCCTGCCGCGTCAATTTTTACATCCCAAAGAAATCCGCCCTGTTCCTGTTTGCCATGTTTTTTGCCATCGACATATTCATGGGGAATGAGCTGCTGAATAATTTCCTCGCCCGCAGATTCAATTTCATCTTGCACATAGGTCACCAGAGAGGTAAATGTTGAATAGTAAAATTGCTCATTTATAAGCAATCTGACCCAGGAAGGGTGCTGGTAGGCATAATATGCAATGCCGCCGTCATCTGGAAAGTCCAGCAGAGTCTTACCTTTTGCCTCTCTAGATGAGAAAGTTTATAAGTTTTTTCAATCATTCTTAGACGGCTCCGTGTCTAGCTAACGCAGTTTAGGCACTCTGATACCATGTCAGCAACAATTTTCCTTTCATGGCATCAATACCTTCGGCCTTGCTAAACACAAATACTACCATTGATGAGGAAGAATATATTATTAATCAAATTGATTTAGTTGCTATATATCAATCAGTTAAAAAGACTGTCATTCCCACTCAATCGTCCCCGGCGGCTTGCCGGTAATATCATAAACCACCCGAGAGATACCATCGATTTCATTTACAATGCGGCGGCAGACATGATCTAAAAAGTCATAGGGCAGGTGTGCCCAGCGGGCGGTCATAAAGTCGATGGTTTCCACTGCCCGTAACGCCACCACATATTGATAGCGGCGGCCATCACCGGTTACGCCCACGGATTTTACCGGCAGGAATACGGTGAATGCCTGTGATACCCCGTGATATAAATCGTGTTTGAATAATTCTTCGATATAAATGTGATCCGCCAGACGCAGAATATCCGCGTATTCTTTTTTTACTTCGCCCAAAATACGCACCCCTAGTCCGGGGCCGGGGAATGGGTGACGGTAAACCATGTCGTGTGGCAGGCCGAGTTCTACACCCAGCTTGCGCACTTCATCCTTGAATAATTCCCGTAGCGGCTCACATAGTTTTAACTGCATATAATCTGGCAGGCCACCCACATTATGATGAGATTTGATTAAATGGGCCTTGCCGGTTTTGGCACCGGCAGATTCAATCACATCCGGATAAATCGTGCCCTGTGCCAGCCATTTTGCATTGCTGAGTTTTTTCGATTCTTCTTCAAAAATATCAACAAACATATTGCCGATAATTTTGCGTTTTTTCTCCGGATCGGAAACGCCGCTAAGAGCATCTAAAAAACGCTGTTCCGCATCCACGCGAATGACTTTTACACCCATGTGTTTGGCAAAGGTGGCCATTACCTGATCGCCTTCCTTATAACGCAGCAGGCCGTTATCCACAAAAACACAGGTGAGTTGCTTGCCAATGGCTTTATGTAATAAAGCTGCAACGACGGATGAATCTACGCCACCGGACAAGCCTAAAATAACTTCATCATCACCAATCAGTTTTTGAATTTTGGCAATGGCATCCTCGGCGATATTGCCTGCGTTCCATAATGCCTTGCAGCCACAAATATCCAGTACAAAGCGTTCAATAATTCTTTGCCCCTGTTTGGTATGAGTCACTTCCGGGTGAAACTGCAGGCCGTAGAATTTTTTCTCTTCATTGGCAATACCGGCAACGGGTGCGGAATCTGTAGAGGCCATCAACTTAAAACCGGGTGGCAGTTCGCTTACCCGATCCCCATGTGACATCCACACATCCAGCAGGCCATAGCCTTCTTCGGATACTTCATCTTCAATATCTTTTAGCAGCGCCGTATGGCCGCGGGCGCGTACCCTGGCATAACCGTATTCGTGGTGATCGGCGTTTTCCACCTTGCCACCCAGCTGGGCTGCCATGGTCTGCATACCATAGCAAATACCCAAAACCGGAATACCCATTTCGAATATTTCAGCATGGGCAACGGGTGCATCTTCGCCAATGGTGCTCTCCGGGCCGCCGGACAGAATAATGCCTTTGGGGTTAAATGCCTTGATGTCGGCAAAAGGTGTATCCCAGGCATAGAGTTCACAATACACACCGGCTTCACGAATACGCCGTGCAATCAACTGAGTGTACTGGGAACCGAAGTCGAGAATTAATATACGATCAGAATGGATGTTTTGTGTGGTCATAATATTTTTTTACCACAGAGGACACAAAGAACACAGAGATTTTGGCTTAGGCACTTTATGCCCAGGCTGGTTTTTCTCTGTGACCTCTGTGACCTCTGTGGTGATAGCTTTTAAATTTAAGTACGGTAATTAGGCGCTTCTTTGGTAATCGTCACATCATGCACATGGGACTCTTTCATGCCGGCACCGGAGATGCGCACAAACTCGGGTTTGGTGCGCATTTCATCCAGATTGGCACAGCCCACATAACCCATACTGGAGCGAATACCGCCAATTAGCTGGTAGATAATGGCGCTCATGGGCCCCTTGAAAGGTACGCGACCCTCAATACCTTCAGGTACCAGTTTTTCAGCACCTGCATCCTTATCCTGGAAGTAACGGTCACTGGAGCCCTGTTCCATGGCGCCGATAGACCCCATGCCACGATAAGCCTTGTATGAGCGCCCCTGATATAAAATCACTTCACCCGGGGCTTCTTCAGTACCTGCCAGCAGGCCGCCGATCATAATGCTGTAAGCTCCGGCGGCCAGCGCCTTGGCCACATCACCGGAAAAGCGGATACCACCATCGGCAATCAGTGGAACCCCTGTGCCTTCCAGCTCTTTGGCCACATTGGATACGGCAGAGATTTGCGGCACACCCACACCGGCCACAATACGGGTGGTGCAGATGGAGCCGGGGCCTATGCCCACTTTTACCGCATCAGCGCCCGCATTAACCAGATCACGGGCAGCGGCAGCTGTGGCGATATTGCCACCAATCACCTGTACCTGCGGAAAGTTTTTCTTTACCCATTCCACCCGGCTCAATACACCCTGGGAATGGCCATGAGCCGTGTCCACTACGATCACATCGACACCGGCTTCTGCCAGCGCTGCAACCCGCTCTTCCGTATCAGCACCGGTACCAACCGCCGCGCCCACACGCAGACGTCCCTGCTCATCTTTACAGGCCATGGGATAGTCTTCGGATTTTTGAATATCCTTAACGGTGATCATGCCCTTGAGGTGGAAGTCGTCATTAATTACCAGAATTTTTTCAATGCGATATTCGTGCAGCAGCTTTAACACTTCTTCACGGCTGGCGCCTTCCTTAACGGTTACCAGCTTGTCCTGGGGCGTCATAATCGCGGATACAGGCTGATCCAGATTGGTTTCAAAACGCAGATCACGGTGAGTCACTATACCCACCAGCTTATTCCCATCTACCACAGGTACACCGGAGATTTTACGCTTGCGGGTCAGCTCCATCACTTCACGAATACTGGTATCCGCCGTGGTGGTAAAGGGATCACTAATCACCCCTGACTCGTATTTTTTAACTTTGCTGACCTGTTTCGCCTGCTCTTTGGGCGTCATGTTTTTATGCACGATACCAATGCCACCGGCCTGTGCCAGAGCAATAGCCAGCCTGGCTTCAGTTACCGTATCCATGGCGGCAGAAATAAGGGGAATATTCAGGCGGATTTCACGGGTGAGCTGAGTGCCCAAATCAACATCATTGGGCAGCACCGTGGAATGGGCGGGAACTAACAGCACATCATCAAAAGTGAGCGCTTCCTGGGTAATTCGCATGTCGGCTCCTGTTTTGTCTGGTAAATCGGACAATTATACAAGAGATAGGCTGTTTTCTACAAGATTGTTTAGGGCCTGTATTTCCTGAAGAAACTTTAACCACAGAGGGCACGGAGGTACACAGGGGTTTTTGGGGTTTTCTCTGTGAATCCCCGTGTCCTCTGTGGTTAAAAAATCACGCACAGCCTTTCAAAAACTAAACGATAAATTAACCAGGGTTCAGTATTCTAATTTTAAGACCCGGTATCAGCTGTTGAAAACACATAAAATCCAGCAGGTTAGCTCCCCTCTTTAGCAAAGAGGGGCCGGGGGAGATTTGATGTCGTTCAAGTTTAAAATACTGTATTGGTAGAAGATTCAAAGCTGAAGTTTTTAATCCCCCTCATTCCCCCTTTTTCAAAGGGGGAGGCTTAAAATATGCGAGGATTAAATCTACTGTCCGGGCACAAAAATAGGCTCAGGCCGGCCGATGTTATAACCCTGCGCATAATCCACACCAATACGCTGTATCACATCGCAAATATCGCGGCTTTCAACAAACTCCGCGATGGTTTCAAGGCCTGCCGCATGGCCTATCTGGTTGATGGATTCGACAATTGCCCGGTCCATGGGATCTTCGGTAATATTTTTAACAAAGCCCCCGTCAATTTTCAGATAATCCACATGCAGAGATTTAAGATAGGAGAATGAGCTCAGGCCGCTGCCAAAATCATCCAGCGCAAACTGACAGCCAAAACTTTTCATGCGGTTAATAAAGTCAGTGGCGTGACGGAAGTTACTAATGGCCGCTGTTTCGGTAATTTCAAAGCAGACTTTCTGTGGCGAGATTTTATAATGTTTTAACATCTCTTCCACATAATCCAGCAGCACTTCATCACCCAGAGACGAGCCGGATAAATTAATGGTGTAAATACTGTTGTTACTGCCATTGAGTTTGTGCATGTGCTCACAGGCCGCCTTAATCACCCAGTGATCAACCTGCAACATGCGATCATAACGCTCTGCCGCCGGAATAAAGGCACCGGGGGGGATGATTTTATTGTCA
>JALTRC010000632.1 GCA_026998145.1 Gammaproteobacteria bacterium | reverse complement strand
GGGCCTATATGGCTGATGAGCAGGCTCACGGGCGTTTAACTCATGCTCGTATGCGTCTCTATCATGCCAGCTATCAGGGCTTTCTGTTTACCATGCAGCTGGCCCTGAGCACCAATAATCTGGGGGTCCTGTGGGTGGCGCTGGAAGGGGCTACTCTGGCTACGGTATTACTGGTTAGCCTGTACCGCACGCCTGAGTCAGTTGAAGCCGCCTGGAAATATTTTATTATCTGCGGTGTGGGTATCGCCCAGGCATTGTTTGGAACCGTGCTGATTTATTTTGCCGCCGCTCATGTAATTCCCGATCCTGAACAGGCATTACTCTGGCGGGTGCTGGTGGAACACGGCAGTAGTCTGCAACCGGTGATAATGGCAATTGCCTTTGTGTTTTTACTGGTGGGTTATGGTACAAAAGTCGGCCTGGTGCCTATGCACACCTGGCTGCCTGATGCCCATTCGGAGGGCCCGACACCCATGTCGGCAGTATTGTCCGGCCTGTTGTTAAATGTGGCTTTATATGCTCTGGTCAGGGTAAAAATTCTCACCGATGCGGCTCTGGCCGGCGGTGATTCCGGTCATGATCCTCAGCTGGCCGGTTATCTGATGATGGGCTTCGGGCTGTTGTCATTTACTGTTGCCGGCTTAATGTTACACCGGCAGCGGGATATTAAACGCCTGTTCAGTTATTCCTCTATTGAGCATATGGGGCTGATGACCTTTGCTTTTGGTCTTGGAGGACCATTGGCAACCTTTGGCGCTTTGCTGCATATGACGGTGCATTCTTTAACCAAGTCATCTATTTTTATCAGTGTGGGTCATGCGGCCCATATTGCTCGCACCCAGTCGATTGATAATATACGTGGCCTGATTGCTACACAGCCTGCGGTTGGCTGGGGTTTGTTAATTGGCACCACGGCTATTGCCGGTTTCCCCCCATTCGGGGTTTTTACCAGTGAGTTCCTGCTTTTATCGGCCACCATGGAAATTCGTCCCTGGCTGACTCTGCCTTTACTACTGGGTTTTGCGGTGGCCTTTGCGGGCCTGTTCCGGCATTTGCATCCAATGGTTTACGGGGATATACCGGAAGGTCAGACAGCGGTTAAAGCCAATATGTGGCCGGTGGCATTACAGTTGTCACTGGTATTGTGGCTGGGCTTATCCATTCCGGAATTTCTCTCCCGCTGGTTTGATCAGGCCACCCAGCTAATCACCGGGAGTCATCTGCTATGAATCGCTTTGACTGGTTATCGGAATTAATCGCCCGCTGTGAAGATGAGCATATTTTATTAAGAGGTGGTTCTGCGGCTGAGCTGGCTCCGGCCCATGTATTAAATTTAGATGTGGAGGACTGGGGCCGTTTTGCCGAAGTGGCAAAACAGCAGGTGATTCGCTGGTGTGCCATCTGGGCATTGCAGCAGGATGATGAAAACCTGTTACTCAATGCCTGTTTTGAAAAAGAAGGGGACTACCTGGTCGTGCGTGCGCCGCTGGAATTGCGCAGCCCGGTATTACCGTCACATACACCGGTTTATCCGGCGGCCAACCGTCCTGAGCGACATATGCAGGATATGTTTGGTGTACTGTTTAGTAATCACCCGGACCACCGGCGCTGGACCCGGCATCAGGCGTGGTCGGAAGAAGACTACCCCCTGCGCAAAAACTTTCCTGCCAGCAATGAAAAAAGTAAAACCGTGGAGCCGGCCACCGACCATCATTATAATTTTTTCCAGGCTCAGGGCGCGGCAGTATATGAAATTCCAGTAGGGCCGATTCATGCGGGCATTATTGAGCCGGGGTATTTTCGTTTTCAGGCGGTAGGTGAGCGGGTGCTGAACCTGGAAGAGCGGCTGGGTTATGTTCATAAGGGCATTGAAAAAATAGCCGAAGGTCGTGATCCTGCCGGGCTGACTAAGCTGGCCGGCCGCATTTCCGGGGACACTACTCTGGCTCATAGCTGGGCGGCCTGCATGGCTATGGAGCGGGCCGCAAAATTAAAAATTCCTGCACGTGCTGAGTATATTCGTGCGCTGCTTGCCGAGCGCGAGCGGGTTGCCAATCATCTGGGTGACATTGGTGCAGTATGCAATGACGTGGGCTTTGCTTTTGCCTTTATACAGTTTGGTCGTCTGCGTGAAATATGGCAACGGACAAATATGGAAATGTTTCATCATCGCATGCTGATGGATGTGATGATTCCCGGCGGTGTGAAGTATGATCTGCAAGGCGCGCAGATAAATGAGCTGCAACAGCAGCATACGGATCTGAAGGCAGAGGTAACCGAGCTGATGGAGATTCTTGATAACAATACCTCACTGGAAGACCGTCTGCTGAATACGGGTGTGCTATCACCTGAGTTGGCGGAAAAGCTGGGTGTGCTTGGCTATGTGGGTAAAGCCAGTGGTATTGATTATGATGTGCGAAGGGATCATGTTTATGCACCCTATGGACAGTTAACAGTGGAATCCCCCTGTTATCAATATGGGGATGTCGCCAGCCGCGTGCGGGTTCGTGCCGATGAAATTTTTCAGTCATTAAAATTAATGGATGAAATGCTGACTAAAATGCCTGAAGGTGAGATCAGTATTCAATGGAAGCAACCGCTGGCGGGTGCAGAGGGTATTGGCATAGTGGAAGGCTGGCGTGGTGAAATTATCAGTTTTGTACGCTTTGATGATGCGGGCAGAATCAGCCGTTTTTACAGCCGTGATCCCAGCTGGCTAAACTGGCCGGCAATAGAGCAGCTAATTCATGGCAATATTGTGCCTGATTTCCCGGTGTGTAATAAATCGGTTAATGGCTCTTATTCAGGGCATGATCTTTAGTTATGTTAAAACTACTCAATAAAATTCGTAAAACAGGCATTGTGACTGAGCCAGTCGATAGATCGGCTGAGCTGGATGCTCTGGGGCTGGAAGTTAAATCGATTATTGATAAACATTATGCGGGCAGTTTTGCGATTCGTGCGGTGGATGCGGGATCATGCAATGCCTGTGAACTGGAAATCCATGCCCTGAATAATCCTCTATATGATATTGAGCGCTTTGGTGTGCATTTTGTGGCTTCTCCCCGCCATGCGGATGCCTTGCTGGTTACAGGCCCGGTATCCTGTCATATGTCGGCTGCATTATTGCGTGTCTGGCGTGCGGTGCCTGAACCCAAATGGCTGATTGCCATGGGGGACTGCGCCATAGACGGGGGTGAGTTTGCCGGCTCTTATGCGGTGATGGATGGGGTTAATACATTATTAAAAGCGGATGTGCTGATTCCGGGCTGCCCGCCGACACCGGCGCTGATTCTCAGAGCCGTGTTGCAGTTATTGCAGGGTATGCATTCTCGCTAAACTCATCCGGCAACGTTTATTGAAGCCGGTGTCGGCGTCAATGCATTTGCTGCATTCGACTTCGACACCTTAGGCGGGATAGTCTTCCAGGCCCGGATTACCCTTAACATTAATGATTTTAGGCGTATTGAGTTTTTTAATACGAACCCGATCCTGTGTGCGAATATAATCCGCTACCACATCCCATATAGGTCTGCCGGGTGCAACCGAATTGACTGTTGCCCAGCCGGCAACCTTATAGGTTTTGGACGCTTCCACGGACTGGCCATTATCCAGCGTCATATGGCTGATGCGGCGGCCTGATTTTGCCGTTGGGTCCACAACATAATCCATGCCGCCTACGCGAACCATGTCGCCGCCCTGTTGATAGTAAGGGTCAGTGTTATATAAATTGTCGCAGACATCTTCAAGAATCAGTTTAATATCACGACCGCTCATTTTTCTGACATAGGTTTCAGGATAGGTGGTGCCGGTCTGATCCATTACATTCTCCATGGTAATAGGCTGGCCAGCAAGCACGGTGGTACCCCAGCGGAATCCGGGAGAAAGGGAAATCTGTGAATCACTTTCGGCTCTGAGTGCATCGCAGATCAGCTGGTCGAAAGTACCGTTAAAGTTGCCCCTTCGATATAACAGCTCATCGGTAGTGCCCAGCTTTTCACTGAGTTTGTCCTGATAGGGTTTGCGCACATTATCAATGTAAGCCTGCATGTCTTTATCGGCGGCCAGTAAATTGGAGAATATGGGCAACAGGCGATATTGATAAGCCTTTATTTTTTTGTTTTTGATTTCAAGATCAATAACCGCGAGGAATTTTCCATTGGAGCCTGCATTGGTAACCAGAGTTTTACCGGATTTATTGCGAACAATACTGGGTTTGGGTACGGCATCATGTGTATGGCCGCCAAAGATAACATCAATTCCCGTGACCCGGGATGCCATTTTTAGATCCACATCCATACCATTATGGGACAGCATAACAACCACATCAGGTTTTTCAGTGGCCCGTATGCCATCAACCAGAGTCTGCATTTCACTGTCTTTAATGCCGAAACTCCAGTCAGGAATAAACCGCCTGGGATTGGCGATAGGCGTATAGGGGAATGCCTGACCAATAACAGCCACTTTTGCACCATTTACCACTTTGATGGTGTAGGGCTTGAAGGCATGGCCCTCATCATCAAAAGAGGGGGCATCGTTGAACAGGGCGTCTTCTGTTACATTAATGTTCTGGGCGATAAATTCACCCTTAAAGGCTTTGATGTTTTTCAGCACCTGGCTATCCTGATAGGTAAACTCCCAGTGGCCGGTCATGGCATCAACCCCTAACAGGTTACAGGCACCTACCATATCCATGCCCTGAGTCCAGAGTGAGGTTGCCGAACCCTGCCAGGTATCGCCGCCATCCAGCAGCAGGCAGTTCTGTTCTCCACGTTCGGCGCGAATCTGTTTGATCAGGCTGGCCAGATGAGCAAAGCCGCCTACCTTGCCATAGGTCTGGGCGGCTTCTGCATAATTCAAATAGGTAAAAGCATGGGCGCTGGCACTATTGGCCGGAATATCAAAATATTTCAGAAAGTGTTTGCCCACCAGGTGAGGCGGTTTTCCCCAGGAGCCGCCAATACCGATATTGACATTGGGTTCTCTAAAATAAATGGGGTTTAGCTGGGCGTGGCAGTCGGTAAAATGCATTAGAGTTAGATTACCGAATTTGGGTATTTCATAAATATCCTGCGGTCGGCGATTCATGGCGAAGACTGAACCTGGCAACATACCACTTGCACCAGCAAGGCTCATTAACTGTAGAAATTCACGTCTTGAAATTGACATAAAACACCTTCCTCCCAGGCTTGTATACCTTTGATTTTTTAAAAAACTATTCCCAGATAGTCAGCAGGCCTTAATTGGCCTGCAAATTTGACTAATATCCCTGACCTATTCTGGCAACGGAAATACTACCACTTTTTACCGATCAGATCAGTGCTGAATGAGTGTGATTTTTATACAAATGGGCCGAAAACTTTTTTCGGTTAAAGGCCATCTGTAGGGTATTATATCGTGCTCCTGATTTTTTACTCTAACCTGAAATATAACGCAATATCTGATGATCTGGATAATGTTTTAAAATCTGCTAATAACCAATGATTAATCGTATTAATGATGCAGAATTTTATAAGGATGCTTGATGGATATGATACAGAGCCTGTCAATTAATATACCAGGCTTATTATATTTTTTATGTATTGTCAGTGTTATTTTACTGAGCTTAAATCATAGTATTAATGTTTTCGGCCACAGGGTGCTCAGCGGAGTCATGGGCTTTTTTATAATGCTTGTTATCGCTATATTGGCCGGGTATATCTCTATTGTAGGGATCCTATGGATTCTGCTGCTAATATTACTGAGTCATCTATATCGCTTAAATATAGCTGGAATCCCCGTTATTTTTCTAATGATTGCACTCGCTTTTTTGCTGGCGATACACAGCTTGCCTGGATACCAGAATTTATTGATTCTAGACAATATACATGTTTCACCAGATTCAACAGCATATCGCATGTATTTTAACTTTGATAAATTCTCGGCAGGATTTATTTTATTCTGGATGGTGCTAAGCCAGCGTGAACGAAGCATTCAGAATATAAAAAAAACTGTAATTATCTTGCCAGCTATATCTGTTGTGATTGGAATAAGTATTGGGCTGGCCTTGTTTTCGGGAATGATAAAGTTTGATCCTAAAATCACTGGCTTGATTCTTATTTACGCTGTAAATAATCTGTTTTTTACAGTAATGGCTGAAGAATCATTTTTTCGCGGTTTAATTCATAAACCGCTTAATCGTTATTTTAATAATAAAGCGGGTTTACTGGTGAGTGGGTTTCTATTTGGCCTGTCACACTATGGGGCAGGCCGAGTTGATTATGTTATTTCTGCAATTGTGGCGGGTATAGGCTATGCATATGTTTATCATAAAACAAAGTCTGTTATGTTAAGCATGGCTAGCCACTGGCTGCTAAATCTTGTTCATTTTATATTTTTTACATATCCGTTTTACAGGATTTGATTAAATGTTTTTTGGCGGTTAATCGGCGTGATTATATTGGGTTTGTAAAATTATCGACAGGCTCTTTGTGAACGGATCGTCATCAGGGCCAGAGATAAAATCTCATAAACAGGCCGTATATAGATTAGTCGTCTTGCGTTCTACTGTTTTTTTAATATGAGGCTCAAAAAATAAAGGAAATTTTATGTCATAAATTAATAAATAGACTTTACAAAAGAGAGTGTAAATTATTCTGTGTAACTGTCATGGTTAAATATAATCAGTTAAACGTTCTTCAAATTCAATCATAAACCTATTCAGTGCAGGCTTCCAGTTTCGAATGGGCATAGTCCATTTTTTCGAGGCTTGCTGGGTTGCCAAATAGACAACTTTTTTTGCCGAGTCATCCGTTGGAAAAAGCTTACGTTTTTTTATGGCTTTGCGGATAACGCT
>JALTRC010000631.1 GCA_026998145.1 Gammaproteobacteria bacterium | reverse complement strand
TTGATGGCTGCAGGGCCGGGGCCACCGCTGTCTGCTTCGCCCAGTGCCTTGGCTACGCCAGGAACCTGAACAAAGTTGAAGTAGTACAGCAGGCCGATCCATACCACACCAGCCAGTACGTGAAGCCAAACGATTGAGCGCATGCCGTCAAGGCCATTACCCATGCCAAATGCAACAGCAAGAGCCAGGATAAAACCAACGGCCAAAGTGCCTTTGATTGTTAATAAAGGATTCATAGTGTTTTTCCCAGGGGTTGTGCCCGATGCAATGCTCGAGCGGTTTATAATACTTGACTAAATTAGTGGGGCATTAAGATATGTTAATTGCAGGGTTTTTTCAAGTCTTATCTGAATTCAGTCAGTCATTGGGGATGTTGCCGCATTTGCTGAAATAAATGCTTGCGAAGTTTGCCAATGTTTTTAGACTGCCCGTGACTAACGACTAACGACTAACGACTAACGACTAACGACTAACGACTAACGACTAACGACTAACGACTAACGACTAACGACTAACGACTTAAAAAATGGACCCCATATCCCTAAGTATCTTTTCCAGCCGTATTGAATCCATCTGCGATGAAATGGGCGCCCTGCTGCAACGGGTGGCCTTTTCCCCCAATATCAAGGATCGTCTGGATTATTCCTGCGCGGTATTTGACCCGGCCGGTGAGCTATGCGCTCAGGCCGCCCATATTCCGGTGCATCTGGGCAGCATGGCCTATGCCATGAAATCCATTGTGCAGGATGTGAGCTGGCAGAGCGGCGATATGCTGATTTTAAATGATCCCTATCTGGGTGGCACCCATCTGCCGGATGTCACCCTGATAGCGCCCCTGTTTGTGGAAAATCGCCTGCTGGGTTTTGTGGCCAACCGGGCCCACCATGCGGATATAGGCGCCGACAGCCCCGGCTCCATGCCCATATCCCGGCAATTATCGGAAGAAGGCATAGTGATCGGGCCGCAAAAAATTATGGAGAAGGGGCAGATGCAGCAGGCGCTGGTGGCGCGTTTAATGGGGGGACTGCGCAATCCTGAGGATTCCATGGCGGATTTTCGCGCCCAGATCAGCGCCAATCAACGGGGTGTGAGCCGTCTGCAAAGCTGGATTACGTTTCTGGGGGCGGATGCCTATTTGCAATCCCTGCAATCCCTGAATGATTACGGGGAAAAGCTGGCGACCAGCGTACTGGCATCCCTGCCCGATGGGGAATACCGCTTCCGGGATTATATGGATGATGACGGTCTGGGGCATGAGGATATTGCAATTCAGCTTAGCCTGCATATTCAGCAGGGGCAGGTCAGTCTGGATTTTAGCGGTACATCGGCGCAGGTGGATGGCAATATCAACTGTCCCTTATCGGTGGTGGCCGCGGCGGTTTATTATGTGTTTCGCTGTTTGATGCCCGACTATACCCCCGCCTGTGCGGGCAGCTTTCGTCCCATCCATATATCCGCCCCCGAAGGCAGTCTGTTAAATGCCCGCTACCCGGCTGCGGTGGCGGCAGGTAATGTGGAAACCAGTAGCCGGGTGGTGGATGTGGTCATGGGGGCGCTGGCTCAGGCGGCACCGAGCCTTATCCCCGCTGCCGCCCAGGGGACTATGAATAATCTGGCCATGGGAGCCGAGGCCAGCGCTGAGCAGCCCGCCTGGGATTATTATGAAACCATCGGCGGCGGCATGGGGGCCAGTGCACAGGGCAATGGTTTATCCGGCGTACAAACCCATATGACCAATACATTAAACACACCCATTGAAGCACTGGAAATGGCCTACCCCCTGCGCCTGACACAATATGCCCTGCGTAAAGACTCCGGCGGTAAAGGCCGGCATTGTGGTGGTGATGGCCTGATTCGGGAATATGAATTTCTGGCGGATAGCTGTTTTACCCTGCTGACAGAGCGTCGTCGTTATGCACCCTGGGGGCTTAATGGAGGAGAAGATGGCTGCCGCGGACATAATCTTTTTAATGGTAAAGCGCTGGCAGGCAAGGTTTCATTATGCGCCAAAGCCGGTGATCGTTTATTGATCGAAACCCCTGGAGGTGGGGGATATGGTAGTAAACAAGATGGTTCGAGTTGTCCTTAATTGTTAATCAAGAGTTTTTAGTGAATTTATTTAGCGTAAAAGAATTTCAATATCACAATATTGGGCCAGTTAGCTTTGATGTAAAAGCAGGTGAAATAATGGGCCTTAGCGGGCCTTCCGGCAGTGGTAAATCTTTATTGCTGCGTGCCCTGGCGGATATGGATGAGAGCAGCGGTAGTGTGATGCTGGATGATATTGAAAAAAATCAGCTGCCGGCGCCCCAATGGCGGCAGAAAGTCAGTTTGTTATCAGCCGATAGCCAATGGTGGTTTGATACGGTGGGTGAACATTTTGATCTGCAAAAAAATAAATCCCTGATGGCTGAGTTCGAGGCGCTTGGCTTTCCCGCAGAGGTTTTAGGCTGGACGGTGAGTCGATTATCCAGCGGTGAAAAACAGCGTTTATCTCTGTTGCGCAGTTTGCAAAACCAGCCTGAGGTTTTATTGCTGGATGAACCCACCGCGAATCTGGATGCAGAAAATACCCGCTTATTTGAAGACTATGTAAAACATTATATTCATAAAGCATCGGCCGGAGCTATCTGGGTCAGTCATGACCGAGAGCAGTTAAAACGCGTCTGCCATATTCAGTACTGTATTAATCACGGGCAATTTGAAAAATGTTAATCACACTAACTTCTTTTGATTTATCTCTGGCGTCCATTCTGGTTTTATTGCTGGCATTATTAAGCTGGCGTATGCATCTGGGTATAAGCCAGCAGATTCTCATTGCCGCTGTGCGCACAACGGTGCAGTTATTATTGATTGGTCTGGTTTTAAAAAGCCTGTTTGCCAATGTGCAGATCAGCTGGATTATGCTGATTGCAACAGTCATGATATCGGTGGCCGGCTGGGAAATTTTATCGCGGCAGAAACGACAATTAAAACCGGCTTACGGTTTAACCATCAGTATCACCTCATTATTTGTTTCATCTTTTATGGTCACCCTGCTGGCCCTGCTGGTTATTATCCGGGCCGACCCCTGGTACCACCCCCAGTATGCGATTCCTTTATTAGGTATGTTACTGGGCAACACCATGACCGGTATTGCGCTGGGTATGGATCGGCTGGTGCAAACCTCATGGCAGCAGCGGGCGATTATTGAACAGCGTTTAATGCTGGGGCAAAGCAGTGTGCAGGCCATTGAAGATATTCGCCGTGAGTCTATGCGTGCAGGTATGATTCCTATTATCAATTCTATGGCGGCAGCGGGGCTGGTGAGTTTGCCGGGAATGATGACCGGGCAGATACTGGCGGGTGCGGCGCCGGTTGAAGCAGTTAAGTATCAGATACTGATTATGTTTTTGATTACGGCAGGTACGGGGTTTGGTGTGGTGTCGGTTTTGTGGTTATTGTCGAAGCGTTTGTTTGATGAGCGTGAGCGGTTGCGGTTTGATCAGTTATTAAAATAGCTTGTTGTTTACTGGCCTCCCCCTTTGGAAAAGGGGGACTGAGGGGGATTGATTTTTTACTTGTTTTTTTTGATATTTACGGATGCAGTTTGGCAAGGTTTGGTTTTGTGGTTTCGCCTGCTGGCGCCTTACTTTTCTTTCAACAGCGAAAGAAAAGTAAGCAAAAGAACGCCGCCCTGGCATCCACAGCCCTTCGGGTTCCCTGAAATCAGCAAGTGCTGAATGGGGTCTGCGGAACTCGCCAGAAAGCAGGCTCAAACATCCGCAGCCCTGATCCATTCATCCCTCACTGATTTCAGGCTGTTCCTGAGACGGGATAAAAGAGCCGCAAGATTCAGAAAAATGATAATAAGAAAATCATATCACCTGTCATCCCGGTATGCTTTTAGGCCGGGATCCAGTACTTTAAAAATAATAAATAGATTCCCGCCAGAAGCATGCGGGAATGACGATAACCGTTAAAGCTAAGATAAGACACAGCTTACGCTTTGATGTTTGCCCACAGGCAAACGAAGTGGCTTTTGATTTTGTTCCCCTCTCAGCTCAGTCACAAAATAGTGCGCTGAAAACGGATCAGGGCTGCGGATGTTTGAGCCTGCTTTTTGGCGAGTTCCGCAGCGCCCGTTTTCAGGGTGCTATTTTGTGAGCACCCCGCGCTTTTTGCGGGGCTGAGATGCTGGGGCGGCGTTTTCTTGCTTACTTCTTTGCCGCTGTTGGCAAAGAAGTAAGGCGCCAACAGGCGAAACCACAAAACAAAATCTTGCAATACTGCCCCAGTAAACATCATGCCTTAAATCGGGTTAAAAAACGGAACCCCACAAACACCCGCAACATCATGATATTTGTTAATATCCACCCCAACAAAACAAAGAGCAATCACAATGAAAGCAAACGAATTAAAACGGGGCATGGTATTTCTGGATGGGGACAAAAACATCGCGGTTAAAAAAATCCATGTACAAAGCCCGTCTTCCCGTAGCGGCAGCACCTTATACAAAGTAAAAGGCCAGGATATTCTCAGCGGCCAGAAATACGAGCGCAGTTTCAAGGGGGATGAGTCTGTGGAGCCGGTGGACGTATCCCGCCGCGGGGTGCAGCTGTTATTTCGGGATGGGGAGTCCTGCACCTTTATGGATAATGAAACCTACGATCAGCACAGCCTGCCGGTTGAGATGATTGAAGATGAGCTGCTGTATATCAGTGAAGGCCTGGAAGGTATGCTGGCGCTGGTAATTGATGATCAGATGCTGGGGCTGGAGCTGCCTAATACGGTGGTGCTGGAAATTACCGAGTGTGCGCCGGGTATGAAGGCGGCGTCTTCATCGGCCCGTACCAAGCCGGCGACCCTAAGCACTGGCCTGATTGTGCAGGTGCCCGAGTATTTAACCCCCGGTGAAGCCATTAAGGTGAATACGGAAACGGGTGAGTTTATGTCCCGCGCTTAAGGCGTTCTTTTCATGCCTTTAACGCTTCAACAGCAACAGCAGATTCGGCAGCAAACCGATCGCCTGATTCAACAGGCGGCCGGGCTGTTTGAGTACCCTCTGAAGCCAATCGATATTTATTTCGATTTAAAAGGCCGCAATCTGGGTATGTATGTGATGAAAAACCGGCAGCGTTATATTCGCTACAACCCCCATGTATTTGCCCGCCATTTTGATGCCTGTTTACAGCAGACCATTCCCCATGAAGTGGCCCATTATGTGTGTGATTGCTTATACGGTTTTGGCAATATCAAACCCCATGGGGCTGAATGGAAGTCAGTGATGCGGGTATTGGGCGCTGAGCCGCGGGTCAGATCGACACTGGATATGACGGGGCTGCCCGGCAGACATTATCGCCAGTTTCATTATGATTGCGGCTGCACATCGCATCAGCTGAGCAGTATTCGCCATAATAAGGTGCGCCGGGGGCAGGCGGTTTACCGTTGTCGCCAGTGCGGGAATGTATTGCAGTGGCAGGATAATGCCCGTGAGTGAGGGGGAATGGTTTGTATATATGCTGCGCTGTTGTGATGGCAGTTTATACACGGGTATCTGTAAAGACTTGCAGCGGCGGGTGGATGAGCATAATCGGGATAATAAAAAGGCCGCCAAATATACGCGGGTGCGCCGGCCGGTGGAGCTGGTGTATTACGAACATTGTGAATCCCGCTCCGGTGCGGCGAGTCGGGAGTGTGAGATTAAGGGATTTTCCAGGGTGGTGAAAGAGGGGATGGTTTTTAGTCGTTAGAAAAAAATGCTGCGCATTTTTTTCTAACTTATGTTTTTCCCACTTTTAACTAAAGACTAACAACTAAAGACTCATAACTTCCAACGAAAGATTTAGCAAACCTGTGCAAATTCAAAATTATCGTTGAAGTGGGCCTTCCATTGTTTAAAGTCGGAAGGCTCATCTGTGCGCTCCCGCAGCACCAGGCCAATATGGTAGTGTTCATCAGAAGAAGGGGAGGGTACACGCCAGCGGACATTGCCGGTGAGATAATATTCTTTTTCTATGCCTTCCATGCGAATGACGATATCCAGCACGGAATCAATGGCAATGGGGTGGGCAACATCCAGGCGGATGCCTTTAGGCGACATTTCAACCGCCGTGGCTTTAATGGTTTTACCCAGTAGTGAGGGGTTTTCAGATGAGAATAAAATCTGCACCTCGGTTTTCCGGGAAGGAATATAGCGTGGCATATTTCGTTTTCTGAAATGCTTTTTTAAACTGATCATTCTTTGCTGCTCTTAATGGTTGAAGGTTTAAAAAAGTTTTATCATTTACAGCCAGTGTCCGCTTATCCGGAGCACTTATTCCATGCCTGCCTATTTGTAGTTCATAGGGGTGTTAATTCAAGTTAAATATCTGTAATGACAGGATATTTTATGTATATCAATACATAACTTTGAGCTGCTTCACTGTTATTTAATTCACTGGCCTTATGTGACATAAAGCACTTGACCTTAACCCCGAATCAGATTTTCCATTTCGCTGACCATTGCCAGCCATTCAGTATTGCCCACCTGTCCTTCAGCCATATATTCCATTAGCCCGTAAGCCAGCTGACGGTTTTCCGGGGTCATCTCCCTGAGCTTGACCAGCAGATACATATGGCCGCCTTTTTCAATTTCCAGCGTCTTGCACAGGGCAAATAGCAGCAGGGCCTGGCCGGAGCGGGGGTTCTCTTTAACCACGGCAAGTACATTGGAGAGCAGTGAAGTTGTCATAAAGGATCCTGAACCAATCAAAAGAGGCGGGATTATCCCATAAAGGTGGATCTTAAATCTCCCCCTGGTAAAGCGGGTTTTGTCAGCGAGCGAGACTGGGATAATATGCCTCTTTATGTATTTGTAATGGAGCCAGCGGTGA
>JALTRC010000630.1 GCA_026998145.1 Gammaproteobacteria bacterium | reverse complement strand
CCTGTGCATTAAAGGCCATCCAGGTTGTTAACCGCGTTGCTGGATCGGAGGGCTAAACAGTGGCAGACGAAATTTTAATAGGTGCATACATCTGTAAGGGTTGTGGACTGGGCGATCGCCTGGACTGTGGCCAGTTAGAGACAACTGCAACCCGCGACGGCAAAGCGAAATTTGCCAAATCCCATGACTACCTGTGCAGCGCCGAAGGCGTTGCCATGATTCAGGCGGATATTGATGCAGGTGAAACCAATCATGTTGTGATCGGTGCCTGTTCCCGCCGTGCAAAGGTTGAAGCTTTCAACTTCCAGAATGTGACCGTATCCCGCGCCAATCTGCGTGAAGGGGTTATCTGGGTGCGTCCTGATAATGACGAGGCGGCCGAGACAACACAGGAAATGGCCGATGACTATATACGCATGGCCTGTGCTGAATCCAAGTTCCAGACCCTGCCTGCACCCAGTGGTGAGCAGACGCTGAACAAGAATATTCTGGTTGTGGGTGGCGGTATTTCCGGCATGACAGCAGCGCTGGATATTTCAGCGGCGGGCTACAATGCGGTTATCGTTGAAAAAGAAGCCCAGTTAGGGGGGGTAATGGGGCAGCTGCATCGACGTGTGGCAACCAAATCCCCTTATGCGGAGCCTGAAGATACAACGGTTAGTGACCTGATTGCCAAAATCGAAGCGGACAGCAATATCACGGTTCACCTGAACTCTAAAGTGACCCGCACAGCCGGTGCGCCCGGTCGTTTTGATGTGGATATTTCTACCGAAAGCGGCGCAACATCCAATGTGAGCATTGGCGCCATTGTGCAGGCTTCCGGCATGAAGCAGTTCGATGCTAACAAGCTAACGGAATTTGCCTACGACAAGTCGGACAATGTTGTCACCCAGCTTGAGCTGGAAGCCATGGCCAAAGAAGCCAATGGCGGCCCCATCAAGCGTAAGGATGGTAAGGAAGTCTCCAGCGTGGTATTTGTACAATGCGCCGGTCAGCGTAGTGACAAAGAAGGTCACCTGCCTTATTGTTCCGGTTTCTGCTGTACCGCCAGTATCAAGCAGGCCATGTACTTCAAGGATGCCAATCCGGATGTGGATACGGTCATTATGTATGACGATCTGCGTACACCGGGTGCAGCGGGCGAAGATTTTTATCGCAGCGGCCAGAAGAAAGGCATTATCTTCACTAAATCATCTGTTAGCTCTATCGATGCAAACGGTAATGATTTAACCGTAAACTTCCATGACAAGATCTTAAATGAAGATCAGTCCGTGCCGGTTGATCTGGTGGTTCTGGCAACGGGTCAGGAGCCAAACTCCGGGCCAAATCCTTATGCGCTGGATGTAGCCAAGCAGGATGCGGAAGATGCCGGTGAAGAAATGCCGACAGAAGTGGAAATCACCGCAGAATCTATTTTGAACCTGGACTATCGTCAGGGTACTGACCTGCCACACTTAAAGAACGGCTTTACGGATTCTCACTTTATCTGCTTCCCATATGAAACCCGTCGTACGGGTATTTATGCGGCTGGCCCTGTGCGTCGTCCAATGGATAGCCAGCAGGCAACGGTTGATGCAACCGGTGCGGCCATGAAGGCCATCCAGGAAGTGGAAAATGCCGCCAGAGGTGCAGCAGCGCATCCTCGCTCCGGTGACCTGAGTTTCCCAAGCTTCCGCATTGAAGGTTGTACACAGTGTAAGCGTTGTACGGTTGAGTGCCCATTCGGCGCCATCAATGAAGATGAAAAAGGTTATCCTCAGTACAATGAATCTCGCTGCCGTCGTTGTGGTACCTGTATGGGTGCCTGCCCGGTTCGTGTTATCTCCTTTGCCAACTACTCGGTGGATACGGTAGGTCAGCAAATCAAGAATGTAGATATCCCGGATGAGTTTGACGAAAAGCCGCGGATTCTGGTACTGGCCTGTGAGAACGATGCCTATCCTGCACTGGATATGGCGGCACAGAACAAGATTGAATACAGTGCCTTTGCCCGTATTGTGCCGGTGCGTTGTCTGGGGTCGGTAAATACCATCTGGTTAACTGACTCATTAAACTCCGGTTATGACGGTATTATTCTGATGGGTTGTCAGAAGGGTGATGATTACCAGTGTCACTTTGTGAAAGGTTCTGAAATTGCCCATATCCGTATGAGCAAGATTGCCGATACATTACAAACCCTGAATCTTGAAGAAGAGCGTGTAGCGACTTATGAAG
>JALTRC010000629.1 GCA_026998145.1 Gammaproteobacteria bacterium | reverse complement strand
GAGCCGGAAGCCGTGGTGGCGGTAGTACATGCCAGCGGCCTGAGTAATGAGCTGGCACGCCGTGCCTGGTGGTGTATGCCCAGCTCGGATAATGCCCGCCGTATGCTGGAAAAGGAAGAGGTTATCAAGGGGGATATGGGGCGCGTGCTGGCCGAATTTTTAATTGAGCACCTGCCCTTTGAAGAAGATCAGCTGGCCATGATCGACAGTGTAAAAGCCGCCCTGCAGCCGGGGCTGGTATCCGATGAACTGCGCCAGTCATTATGGGATAAGGCCAAAATGAAAGGCTCTTACTATGTGGGCTTTTTACAGGCCTGCCCCGATGACTTGCCGGGCAAGGCCGAGGCCCATGCAAACTATGAAACCTTGCGTGAAAAACTACCCCAGGATAACCCCTATGCCCAGTGCCTGCTCAGGGTGATGAGTCAGCCGGGCCAGCGTTTTCTGGATACGGTAGAGGCGGCGCTAAAGCGGCCCAATAATCAGGATGTGGTGGTGTCATTGTTTCAGGTGCTGGAAAATTATTTTGCAGCAGTCAATCCCGGTTTTGAAAATCAGCGGGATATTGATGCCATTATGGCCCAGGTGGATAGCTGCTGTGAGTCGCCAGATGCGGTCATGCAGGCCTGCCTGGATGCGGCGGATAATACCCTGCCATATATTAAGGCGATGATGATTCTGTCCGCCTATTGCGAGATTCTATGCTTTCCGGTGTTTGGTCAGACAGACGCCATTGGCTCGGTGATGCGTAAAAAAATCAAACATCTGACCGAGCCACTCAAGCAGCAGCTGGCCATATTAAGGCGATAAATAAACCTATGTTTATTACCCGCATACACGTATCTCTGCAAGTTAAGTTGCCCAGAGCCGAGCTGGAAAAACACCTGTCGGCCTCGGCAGAAGTGGTGGGGGAATTGTTGACGGAGCAGATGCTGGAAAATGTAAAACAGCAGGGACTGGGATATTTCCCCGCGATTGATTTTTTTCAGCAGCAGGGATTGATGGATGAAGATTTAATTGATGCAGCCGAAACCATTGGCTGGTTTGCAGCCAAACTGGCGCGGGAAGAAGTCAAACGCCACTTACGGCCGTTTTTTTCCACGCTGGAATTTCAGTCGGTTAAATGCAATGCCTTTGGTATGCCCGCGGTCAGGCCGAATCAGCTGGATGCCTGGCCGGCGCTGGTAAAACATTACACGCCAAATCAGGTAAAAATTGATCTGATTGCCAGCGTATTAAAAAAACATGATCAATCTGAAGGCATGGTCAACTGGGCAAACCAGCTGTTCAAACGGAATTTACAGGGAGTGTTTGAAACGCTTGAAATAACCGCCGTGAGTCTCGTTTAGGCTTTTTATTTGCGGGCTTCTGCAAACAGGGGAATATGCTTTTGTTTGAACAGGGATACCAGCAGCATACCAGCAACAAAGCCGCCCACATGAGCGCCCCAGGCTACACCGCCATTTGCATTATTGCCCAGAGAACTGACTAGCTGTATCAAAAACCAGCCTCCCAGTACCCAGCCAGCGGCAATGCGCCAGGTGGTCATAAAAAAGCCCAGCGGAATCAACACCAGCACTTTGGCGCGGGGATAGAGTAAAAGATAGGCGCCCAGCACGCCGGAAATCGCCCCGGATGCACCCACCATGGGAATGGCCGACTGTGGATCCGGCAGGGCCTGGGCCATGGCCGCCGCAATGCCGCAGAGCAGGTAAAAAATAATAAAGCGGATACGGCCCATGGCATCTTCGATGTTATTGCCGAAAATCCATAAAAACAGCATATTGCCCAGCAGGTGCATCCAGCCGCCGTGTAAAAACATGGAGGTAAACACCGTCGCCAGGGGCGGCACTGTGGTGAGCTCCTGGGGCAGATTGGCAAAATTAAACAGCACGGCGGGAATCATCCCCAGGCTGTAAACCGCAGCCTGCATATTTTTGCCCAGGGATAGCTGCCATAAAAAAACCAGCACGCAGCTGGCGATTAAAACAATGGTTAAAATCGGGAAGCTGCGGGTGGGATTGTCGTCATACAGGGGTATCAAGTGGCATTTTCCAGTTCTTGTAATGCATCCTGTGCAGTTTCACGCACATCTTTATCGGTATCATCCAGCAGGGGTTTAATGGCGGGGATCACCGATTTATCCTGACTCAGGCCCAGATAATAGCAGGCGTCATTGCGTACACGGGCATCGTCATGGTGTAAATATTCAATAA
>JALTRC010000628.1 GCA_026998145.1 Gammaproteobacteria bacterium | reverse complement strand
GCGGATGTCATGGCGGCGGCGATCTGTGGCTGTAGTTTTTGTAGATTATTGTCGAACAGGTGGCTGGCGAATAACAGTTTTGACTGGGCATTTAATACCGCCAGACCATAACTGCTACGGGTTTTAAATTCACGGTTGATATTGCCGTTATCCGGGTCACCCAGCCCCATGCGCTGTGCCGAGGCCTGTAAAAGATTACGCACATAAGTGGCCTGGGCGCGTCTGATGTCGTCATCCTGCCCGGTGGCTGTGCCGAAGCGGGATAAATACAGTTGCAGGGTGGGGGTCTGGCTCAGGGATATCAGCTGATTTTTTTGCTGGTTAACAAGCTTTTCCAGCGACAGCTTATGCATGTCGGCAATAATGCCCAGACGATTTTGCCAGCTGAGCAGGTCGCGCTGTCTTTCTGCCTCAATATATCGTTGAATCAGGCCAATGGAAATGACAAACAGGATCAGCAGAAAAGCCAGTGCTATCTGCGCCGGGTATTTGTTAAATAGTTTCATGGTTGGTCATTTGGGTGAAAACATCCACCAGTGCTTTTCATTAACCGCATAGATAGGCGTGTAATGAACAATATATTTATGGGAAATCACTTCATCAATCTGGTTGTCGAGAATCAGAATATCATTTTTAATATTGATTGCCAGCACCGCATGGGGGATGCGTAAATTGGTATCCTGCAATACGACAATCCGCATAGCAGCAGTATTAAACCCCAGCTGCTTGAGGGACAGCATTTTGGTAATGGCGTAATCTTCACAATCACCATTATTGTATAAAAACTCTTTGGGTGTGGCCCAGTAATCTTCCACGCCATAATTATCAATATCCAGAATATAGCTTTGCTGATTGGCGTAGCGATTAACCTGTTTTATTTGCTCCGCTTTGGACAGGTGCTGGATGCGTTTGAGGAAGTTGTGCCAGTTTTTTATATGGCAGCTATCCAGGTGCCGGCTCTGGCACTGACCCTCCGGTACGTTATTTTCAAGATGTCGTTGCAGAACGGATAGCCACTGGGGGAACATATCCAGATTATTCTGCAATGATTCCTGATAGCCAAATAGCTGGCTGCCTGCCAGTGTTGGCTGTGGTAGGGGTACGAAGATCAGGCAAAATAGCAGCAGAAATTGTGTTTTACCGGCGCGAAAATAATTAAGCAATAGAAAACCCGTGTTTCAATAATGGCCAAACAGTAGGGGCTATTGACAGGCGAGTCAACAGCCGGGTATGCGGGGCAGAGCAATATTATGTTGAAATTTAGGGGAATAAAGTTCAGAATTTGCCCGATTTTTGCATACATGCGAATGGCAGCAATATATAAATAACGGGGAAGGCAAATGAAAATACGATTATCAGCAGCAGTCTTGCTGTGTGCGGCAGCGGCGTTTAAACCGTTGTACGCAGAAGAGGCAATGGATCCGCAGCGTCTGTTTGAGGAGGCTATGCAGCTACGTGCAGATGGAGACCTGTTCGGTGCCATGGAAATTTTTGAAACCATTTTAAGCAAGCAGCCGGGTTTGAGTCGCGCGCGACTGGAGCTGGCGGTGGCCTATCATCAGGCTCGCCGTTTTCAGGAAGCCCGTGAGCAACTGCAAAAAGTGCTGGATAATCCTGATACGCCTGCCAGCGTTAAGCTCAGTATTACGGCTTATCTGGCACAGCTAAACAGTGATGAAAAAGCAGCTAAACAGCGATCCAGCTCAACAGTGTATCTGTCTGCCGGCCTGTTTACCGACAGCAATGTGAATCTGGGCCCCACTGAAATCCAGAACCCGGATAGTACAGCGGTTACCAGTGTTGACGGCAATGGTGGAGTGGTGATGTTGAGTTATTCCCACCGTTCCCGTGCCAGCCAGCCACTGACCATCGGCAAAAAGCTGGTAAATATGGAGTGGCATTCCCAGCTGACGTCCTATAACAAGGCCCATACTGGCGAAGAAAATGCCTATAACCTGAATGTGTTGAGCCTGACCACCGGCCCGGCGCTGATTGCGGATAAGCGCTGGCGTGCGGCTCTGAATGTAAAAATTGACAAGATTTATTTTGGTGGCAATCCCTATGCTTATTATGTGGGCTTAAACCCATTGTTTACTCTGGTGTTTGATAAGCAACTGGAGCTAACCTTTGAAAGTCATATTACGGCACGGGATTTTTCTACTGCTTCAGGGCAGGGCCTGAAAGGCATTGATAAGGTGCATGGGGTCAGTGTTTCCAAGTTTT
>JALTRC010000627.1 GCA_026998145.1 Gammaproteobacteria bacterium | reverse complement strand
TCCTTAACCGTCAGGCTTTTCAGGTTTCGACTATTGAGCAAATCCCCTGTCGGATCATTTTTAGATAAGCGCAGTTGCAGCTGCTTATTATTAATACTCAGGTGAAAGTACAGCACATCCCCCCGCTCTCGCACCTGACCCGATTTAGCCGCCATCCCTGCTTTTTGATACCAGGCCACATCCGGGCCAAAATGATACTCCTTAGTCTTTTTAAAGGGATTATTTGATGCCTGCGCCACCTGGCCAGAGACCATGACAAACAGCATCAGAAAAGCCAGCCATATTTGTTTCATACTCAAGTTTTACCCTGTTAAATTCTGCATTGCAGGAATCATTCGCTGTATGCAGCACCGTCTAAATATTATTATTAACATACATTACATGTACCGGCTAAATAACCGCATTCGCTAAATTTTAGTAGTAAATTCCATTTAAGCAAACATTGCCAGCTTTACAGCCGCAGAAAGGCGAAAACAAATCGTGTACAATGCGCTTTTTATTCGCCAGCCAATGATTATGCAAATTCAATTAAACGGGGAAAACAGACCCCTTGATAACGACACAAGCCTGCTGCAATTACTGGAATCTCTGGATTTGATCGGCAAACGCCTGGCCATTGAAATCAATGGTGAGATCATTCCCAAAAGCGAGCATGCCAGCCATCAGCTCCAGGATGGCGACAGGGTTGAAATCGTTCACGCCATTGGCGGCGGCCAGCCCCAGACTTTTTAAAACACCGCAATATATAAAGTGACCACCATGAATAACGACCCTTTGATCATCGCAGGCAAAAGCTACCAGTCACGTTTACTGGTAGGTACCGGAAAATACAAGGACATGCAGGAAACCCGTGAGGCCATAGAAACCTCCGGCGCAGAAATTGTAACCGTGGCCATTCGCCGCACCAATATCGGCCAGAATCCGGATGAAGAAAATTTGCTGGATGTTATCTCACCGGATAAATACACTATTCTGCCCAATACAGCCGGCTGTTATACCGCCGAAGATGCGGTGCGCACCTGCCGCATGGGGCGGGAATTACTGGACGGCCACAAGCTGGTAAAACTGGAAGTGCTGGGGGATGAGAAAACCCTGTTTCCGGATATTACCGCCACTCTGGAATCGGCCGAACTGCTGGTAAAAGACGGCTTTGATGTGATGGTTTACACCAATGATGATCCGATTATTGCCAAACGTCTGGAAGACATCGGCTGCGTGGCGGTGATGCCGCTGGCAGCCCCCATCGGCTCTGGTCTGGGTATCCGTAATCCCTACAATATTCTCACCATTATCGAAAATGCCAATGTGCCGATTCTGGTGGATGCAGGTGTGGGTACAGCTTCCGATGCGGCCATTGCCATGGAACTGGGTTGTGACGGCATATTAATGAATACCGCTATCGCCGCCGCACAAAAACCGGTGCTGATGGCCTCTGCCATGAAAAAAGCCGTTGAAGCGGGGCGCGAAGCCTTTTTAGCCGGCCGTATGCCCCGCAAGCGTTTTGCTTCCGCCTCTTCACCCATCGACGGCACCTTTTTCTAAAGACTAATGGAACAACAACGTCGTACCATCCGCAGCTTTGTCAAACGGGAAGGCCGCCTGACCGCTGGCCAGCAAAAAGCACTGGATGAACTCTGGCCGCAACTGGGAATTGATTTCAGCCCGCAGCCCATCAACAGCCAGCAGCTGTTCGGGCGGGACGCAGAGCTGGTGCTGGAAATCGGCTTTGGCAACGGAGAGTCACTGTGGCAAATGGCGCAGGCACAGCCGGAAAAAGATTTTATCGGCATCGAGGTTCACCGCCCCGGTGTGGGCCATCTGCTACAGAAAATTGAGCAGTCCGGTATCACTAACCTGCGCCTGATCTGTCATGATGCGGTGGATGTACTTAAAGAACAGATTGCCGATAACAGCCTTGACCGGGTGCAGTTATTTTTCCCCGATCCCTGGCACAAAAAAAAGCATCACAAGCGGCGCATCGTACAGCCGGACTTTGCCATGCTGATTGCGCAAAAACTGAAACCCGGCGGCATCTTTCATCTGGCTACCGACTGGCAACATTATGCTGAACACATGCTGGAGGTTTTAAATAACTGCCCAACACTTAGCAATCTATCTGAGCACAATGATTTTGTGCCCCGCCCGGCAGAACGTCCGTTAACAAAATTCGAACAACGGGGGCAACGTCTGGGCCACGGCGTATGGGATCTGTTTTTTAAAAAATA
>JALTRC010000626.1:2683-6944 GCA_026998145.1 Gammaproteobacteria bacterium | reverse complement strand
CCGTATGAAAGTGGCCATGGCCGGTATTAATGAGCTGAGTCAGCATGTGGATTCCTTAATTACCATTCCCAATGACAAGTTGCTGAGCGTTTATGGCCGCGATTTTGATTTAATGAATGCCTTCAAGGGTGCCAATGATGTACTGCACAATGCGGTGCAGGGGATTACTGAACTGATTACCCATCCCGGTGTCATTAACGTGGATTTCGCCGATGTTCGTACGGTAATGTCGCAAAACGGCATGGGCATGATGGGTTCCGGTCTTGCCGGTGGTGAAGATCGTGCCCGTCTGGCAGCGGAAGCGGCGATAGCCAGCCCGCTGCTGGAAGATGTCAATATTGCCGGCGCCCGGGGTATTCTGGTAAATGTCACCGGCACTAACCTGACCCTGGGTGAGTTCGAAGATATTGGCGCCATTATCAGCAGTTTCTCCTCAGAAGAAGCCACTGTAGTTATGGGAACCGCTATTGATGACGGTTTGCAGGATGAGCTGCGAGTCACTGTCGTAGCAACCGGGCTGGGTCAGGCTAATAAGCCTGCTAGCAAACCTGCCATGAAATCGGTTAAGCGGGCCAGCAATGGTGATCTGGATTATGGTGAACTGGATAAGCCTGCCATTGTGCGTAAAAAAGCCGCAGCCACGGATATGTCATCAGTGGATATGTTTGATGATGAGATGCTGGATATTCCGGCTTTTCTGCGTCGCCAGGCTGATTAAACGAGGCCTATGGGAGTGCCTGAAGGCTAAAATATCAGAATCTATATTATTGTGTGCTAATTCAATAATAAACTTTGATATGGATGTATACTCATTTCGATGAGCAACAATATTATGGTTTTATTTCATTACCATGATAATTTTATGTATAATTGCGCGGTTTTTCACAGAAGCCGTACAAAATAGGAAGTAGCTGGTTTGATTCGTCAACGTACCTTAAAGAATGTTATTCGCGCAACAGGTGTGGGTTTGCACACGGGCAACAAAGTGTATTTAACCCTGCGACCTGCACAGCCGGATACAGGTGTGGTATTTCGTCGAGTTGATCTGGATGAGCCGGTTGAGATAAAAGCCACCGCAGAAAATGTCTGTGATACCAACCTGTCTACCACCATTGGTGAAAATGGTGTCACTGTTGCCACGGTGGAACATTTACTCTCTGCCATGGCTGGTCTGGGTATTGATAATGCCTATGTGGATTTAAGTGCGGCAGAAGTGCCGATTATGGATGGCAGCTCGGGGCCGTTTGTATTTTTACTGCAATCAGCCGGTATTGTGGAACAGAATGCGCCCAAGCGTTTTATCCGCATTAAAAAGCCTATTTTGATTGAAGAACAGGATAAGTGGGCCAGATTTGAACCTTTTGATGGTTTCAAGGTGAGTTTCAGTATTGATTTCAATCATCCTGTATTTAATGGTTCGCCACAAAATGCAGAAGTCGATTTCTCCTCCACCTCCTTTGTAAAAGAAGTCAGTCGCGCCCGTACTTTCGGTTTTATGAGTGACTTTGAAAAACTGCGAGCCAATAATCTTGCCCTGGGCGCCAGCCTGGATAATGCCATTGGTGTTGATGAATTCCGCGTTCTGAATGAAGACGGCCTTCGTTATGAAGATGAATTTGTTAAGCACAAGATTCTGGATGCTATTGGTGATCTGTATCTGCTGGGTCACAGTTTGATTGGTGCCTATTCCGGTTTCCGCTCCGGTCACGCGCTGAACAATAAATTATTAAAAGCCCTGATTGCTAATACAAATGCCTGGGAAGAAGTCACCTTCGAAGATGAAAATGCCGTATCGCCGATTTCCTATTCCCAGATTGTGCAGGCTTAAGCAGAATATCCGTTCTGTTTCCATCCCCGGTAATCATGCTGTGGTTTTGCAGCATACAATATAGAAAACCTCTGTGTACCTCCGTGCCTTCTGTGGTTAAAAAATATCATCAACTATAGTTGTAAACCCACAGGCTGTTTTGCGGTTAAATGCTTTAGGTGTTAATTCGGGCGGTTATTTACCAGCTCGTCTGGATAATTTCAGTAAAGCATTTTGTAAATCACTATCCTCAATATAAGACGCCGTCTGGGCAATTAACTGCCCTGTGGCTGTTCCCATTTGCCGCTGCACTTTTTTGATTTCAGGTTTAATTTCCAGCCGCCCCTGTATCTGCCGAACCTTGATATGTTCGATATCAGCATTGCTATGTTCTTTCAGCATATCCAGCATGGTATTAGTATATAAACGTAATCGAGAGGCCCAGACAGGTGAATCCGTCACCAGCACCAGTTGTTTATGATGAAGATTGGCAATGCTCAAATGATCGTGACAATTTTGCGGCAAACAGGCCAGTAGTAAATCTCGCAAATAATCAAATTGCAGGGACTGCCGGGCAAGGGATGGATTAATATATTGCTGGATGGATTTCATTGGCAGGTTTCAGTGATGCTTGTTCTGGCGTTCCATTCTATGTCAAAATTGCCGGCTTTGTTAATAAAGTCCCGGTGGAACCTGCAGGATCGGGCAGAAAACATACCTTAACTTGTATCACAGGTAGAATGCTCTACACTAAGGGTAATCGGTTTAATTGAAGTTTTTATGAATATTATTGTTCTGAGCAAATTCAGAGGTCGTCCCTATCGTATTCAGATAGGCAGTCCCGTACAAATATTGTTTCTGGGTGTGTTTGCCCTGCTGGTATCCATGGGTGTAGGTGCTATGGGGTACTGGATGGGCCAGTCCGCCCAGTCGTCCGAGCGTCTGGCTTCGGTGCGCGAAGAGCTGGAGATGCAGCGCCAGCTAATCAACCAGACCCGCTTTGATGCTCAGGCAGATCTTGATGCGCTGGCCGCCAGATTAGGTCAGATACAGGCCCATGCAATACGTCTTAATGCCCTGAGTCAGAAGCTGGTAAAAATTGCCAAACTGGATCCGGGTGAATTTAATTTTGATGAAACACCGGGCATAGGCGGTCCGGATGAACCTGCCTCCCAGGAGCGGCTGGATTTTGGTAGTGAAATCGACAAGGTAATTGAGGAGCTTGAGCAGCGTGAACAACAGCTTAGTGTGCTGGAAAATATTTTAATGTCTTCTTATATGAAGGAAGAAGTCTTTCCTGAAGGCCGCCCCATTAAGCGAGGCTGGATTTCATCGTATTACGGTACGCGCACCAATCCCTTTACCGGCAAGCTGCAATTTCATAAGGGTATGGACTTTGCGGCCAAATCAGGTGATTCGGTAATGGCCGTTGCCGGCGGTGTCGTGACCTGGTCAGGCAAGCGTTATGGCTATGGTAATCTGGTTGAGATCAATCACGGTAATGGTTATAAAACCCGTTATGGTCACAATAAAAAGAATCTGGTGGCTGTGGGCGATACGGTGAAAAAAGGCCAGGTGATTTCCATTATGGGTTCAACCGGACGTTCAACCGGCCCCCATGTACATTTTGAAGTGCTGAAAAATGGCCGGCAGATCAACCCGCAACGATTTGTTCAGCGTCATTAAAAATTCATAAATACCTGTCTGGATGCCCCCATTACTGTGCGGGCTGGCTGTATCTGCCATAAAAAACACACTTATCAATAAATCCCTGTATTTTAGCGGCTTTTTTCAGTCAATCGGCTTAATTCAAAGGCCGTTCTGAGGCATAATACACGGCTCAAAAAAGTTTATTTAAAGCCAAAGGATTTATCATGGTAGCCAAGCTGCTGCGTAAAGTGTTCGGTAGTCGTAATGATCGTCAGGTAAAAAAATATCGCAAGATAGTAACAAAAATTAATCAGTATGAGCCTGAGTTTGAAAAACTGAGTGACGAGCAGTTAGGGGCCAAAACCCTGGAATTTCGAGAAAGATTTGCGGCGGGTGAAACGCTGGATGATTTATTGCCGGAAGCCTTTGCGGTTGTTCGTGAAGCGGGCCGCCGTTGCATGAATATGCGCCACTTTGATGTACAGATGATTGGTGGTATCGCGCTGCATAATGGCAATATTGCCGAGATGCGAACCGGTGAAGGTAAAACTCTGGTAGCAACCCTGGCGGCTTATCTGAATGCCATCCCCGGCACGGGTGTACACGTTATTACGGTAAATGATTATCTGGCACAGCGTGATGCGCACTGGATGGGCAAACTGTATGGCTTTCTGGGTATGACAGTGGGCACTGTCGTGGCAGGTATGGATCATGCCGCCAAGAAGCAGGCCTATGAGGCCGACATCACCTACGGTACCAATAATGAATTCGGTTTTGATTATCTGCGCGACAATATGGCTTTTT
>JALTRC010000626.1:0-2673 GCA_026998145.1 Gammaproteobacteria bacterium | reverse complement strand
AGCCCGTACGCCGTTAATTATTTCCGGCCCTACCAATGACAATGCCGAGCTGTATGTTAAGTTCAATGAAATGGTCAAGGAGTTAAAGCAGGCAGAGGATGAAGAGTCGGAAGGTGATTTCACGGTTGATGAAAAAAACAAGCAGGTGCATATCACCGAACAGGGACATCAGACGGTTGAAGATATACTGATACGTGAAGGTGTTCTGGATGCCAATGATAGTCTTTACAGCGCGGCCAATATTAATCTGATTCATTACCTGAATGCAGCCATTCGCGCCAATGTACTGTTCCAGAAAGATGTGCATTATATCGTGCGTGATGGTGAAGTGATTATCGTCGATGAATTTACCGGTCGTACCATGGAAGGGCGTCGCTGGTCCGATGGTTTGCATCAGGCGGTTGAAGCCAAAGAAGGCGTTAAAATTGAAAATGAAAACCAGACGCTGGCTTCTATTACTTTCCAGAATTATTTCCGTTTATACGACAAATTATCGGGTATGACCGGTACAGCCGATACAGAAGCCTTTGAATTCCAGTCGATTTATGATCTGGAAGTCATGGTGATTCCCACCAATAAACCGATTGCCCGTAAAGATTATGGGGATCTGATTTTCCTCACACAGCAGGAAAAATATCAGGCCATTGCAGAAGATATACAGGATTGCCAGAAACGGCAGCAGCCGGTGCTGGTGGGTACTGCGTCCATCGAAGCATCAGAATTATTATCCAGTCTGCTGGACAAGCTAAAAATCAAACACAATGTATTGAATGCGAAACAGCATGAGCGGGAAGCCAGTATTATTGCCAATGCGGGTAATCTGGCTGCGGTAACCATTGCAACCAATATGGCCGGTCGTGGTACAGATATTGTACTGGGCGGTAATCTGGATGTAGAACTGGAAGCCGCAGCGGATGCAAGTGAAGAAGAAAAGGAAGCCATTAAAAAAGCCTGGGAAGAGCGTCATCAAAAAGTACTGGAAGCCGGTGGCCTGCATGTGATTGGTAGTGAGCGCCATGAATCCCGTCGTATTGATAACCAGTTACGGGGTCGTTCAGGTCGTCAGGGTGATGCCGGTTCTACCCGTTTTTATCTGTCACTTGAAGATGATTTGATGCGTATTTTCGCCTCCGATCGTGTGTCCGGCTTAATGAAAAAACTGGGCATGCAGCAGGGCGAAGCTATCGAGCACCCCTGGGTATCCCGGGCGATTGAAAATGCTCAGCGTAAAGTGGAAGGCCACAACTTTGATATTCGTAAGCAGTTGCTGGAATATGATGATGTGGCCAATGACCAGCGTAAGGTTATCTACGGACAGCGCAATGAAATCATGGCATCCGATGATGTATCAGAAGCCATTGAATCGATTCGTGAAGACGTTGTTGAAACATTATTCAATAACTATGTGCCCTCAGGCAGTCTTGAAGAGCAATGGGATATAGAAGGCCTTGAAGGTGTTCTGGATACGGAGTTTGGTGTGACTCTGCCTTTGCAGCAGTGGCTGGATGAAGATGATGAATTAAATGAAGATTCCTTACGTCAGCGCATTGTTGATGAGCTGGTGAAAGTTTACCAGGAAAAAGAAGAATTGATTGGCGCCGATGAACTGCGTCGTTTTGAAAAATATGTATTGCTTCAGGTGCTGGATAATTTATGGAAGGAGCATCTGGCGGCGATGGATTATTTACGCCAGAGTATTCACCTGCGTGGTTATGCACAGAAGAATCCAAAGCAGGAATACAAGCGTGAATCTTTTGAAATGTTTACCGAGATGCTGGATAAGATAAAGCAGGAAGTGGTTTCTTTATTATCAAAAGTGCAGATTCGTTCCGAAGAAGAAATGGCCGCACTGGAACAGCAACAGTCAGCGCCCGTTGAAATGAATTATGAACATGCGGATGCGGCCAGCTTGCAGCAGGAAACAGAAGAAATTGCAGAAGAAGAGCAGCAGGCCAAACCATTTGTTCGTGAAGGACGGAAGCTGGGGCGTAATGATCCGTGTCATTGTGGTTCGGGTAAAAAATACAAACAGTGCCATGGTAAATTGAGTTAAGTCATGGCAGTCAATCTGTTAGAGCCAGAATCATTAAAGCCGATTGAAGGGATTCGTTGTGCATCTATTGCTGCCGGTATTAAGGCGAGTGGCGCAGATGATATGGTGCTGTTTGAAATTGCACCGGGCAGTAGCGTTTCAGCCGTGTTTACCAAAAATGCGTTTTGTGCCGCACCAGTACATATTGCCAAACAGCATCTGCAGAAAAATACGCCGAGCTATTTATTAATTAATTCGGGCAATGCCAATGCAGGTACCGGGCAGCAGGGTATGGATGATGCCTTGCAGTCCTGTCAGCTGGTGGTTCAGCAATCATCCTGTGAAATAACTCAGGTACTGCCTTTTTCCACCGGTGTGATTGGTGAAAATCTGCCCATGGAAAAATTTTCCAGCGCAATTCCGGCGCTTTATAAAAAACTGGATAAGCATAACTGGCTGGCAGCCGCCCGGGGTATTCTGACCACCGACACCAAAATAAAAGCCATTTCAAAGTCTGTTCAAATTGATGGCCATAGTATTAATATCACGGGCATAGCAAAAGGCTCAGGCATGATTCGCCCGGATATGGCAACCATGCTGGCCTATATCGCAACTGATGCCAGCGTGTCCCAGCCATTACT
>JALTRC010000625.1 GCA_026998145.1 Gammaproteobacteria bacterium | reverse complement strand
CTGCCTAATGGAATAAAGAAGATGCGCTCTGCACCGGCTTCATGTTCAACATTCAACATCAAAGGTTCTGTTGCATTTTCAACCGGCGCCATCTGATAAACACGGCGTGCAATTGTCCAGTCCTGCATAGGCCCGATTGGACGATCATCCCCTCCCCTGAGTTTAACCCTGACATTAACTTTTTGATTAACGGGCCGGGATGTGTAAATACGCACTGCCAGCAATTCATTATCACTTTTCTTGTGTACTTTAAATTGCATACCACCCGCAGGTATTTCAATAGCCATGCGTTTAAGGAAAAGTTGCTGCAGGCTATGGGTATAATTAATATAAAAATCACCATCCAGCAACTCACCGGAATCCAGC
The DNA here is from genome assembly GCA_026998145.1 of Gammaproteobacteria bacterium. Classification (GTDB taxonomy): domain Bacteria; phylum Pseudomonadota; class Gammaproteobacteria; order SZUA-229; family SZUA-229; genus JALTRC01. The sequence goes on along the minus strand of JALTRC010000625.1, from coordinate 1,876 downwards.
CTGCGAGATTCTACGCGTATATTATATTGCCCGTCATTCACATAAGGCAGGCGCAGCTCCCCATTGATATCATCAATATTCACCCTGTAATAAAGCTGATCATCCAGCCACACGGAAAGCGTTTTTTCAGAAGCATCATGAAATGAATAAATTAATGATGGCCGTAAACTGCTGGTACCCGAGCGGGAAACAAATGCAACTTTCTGCCCCTGTCCTGCCCCCAGCTTTATATAGCGACTGGGCAAAGCCTCTTCCCTGAGCGTTTTCTGATCCTCCATGCGGTTTAAAATATAGCGGCCTTTCCACTCCCCCTCAGGTAAAAACTGTTGCCACTGATACAAACCGGCCAGCATTTGAGGATCTATCTGAGGTGGTCTGCGTTGTATGGTTATTAATTGTGAACGACTCTTTATCAGGTAGTTTTTCCACTGCACAGGACGTACCGCAAACCAGGCGGGCATGGCCAGCTTTCGTTCTTCTTCTGTCATGGGGTCGATATTGACATGGGATAAATTTTTAGGCCGGGTAAAAGCCGATATCCATACACCGGGAACCGCACTAAAACGCACTCGGCTAACCGCACGGGGTAGATTAAAATAAACATGCTGCGGCTCTGTTAACCAGCGAGTAGAATCCGCCACCACTGCATCATAGGGCGATAGCTGCTGTTTCAGTTTTAAGCTGCCCGATTTAATAATGCGATTACTGGCACTCAGCAATTGATATGTTATTTCAGCAGACTGCTGTTCTCCAAAAGCCCGCAAATCAAAACGATAAGGTGTTTTAAATCCGCGTATGTGATTCACCTTATACTCCAGCCCGGATTCCGCCGGGCTATACAGACGCAAATAAGCCGGCTTAGGGGTTATTTCATTATCATCTGTATTTTCATCCTTAAGCCATGCACGAACAACAATGGGCCTGTCCGTACTGATACGCAAAACTCCCGTACCCACAATTTTTCTGAAACTATTCTGGGTTAGTTTCACCTGCCATTTTTTATAACGTGTAGCAGGACGCCCCCACCATTCAATGGTGATTGAATCATGACTGCCCGGAACACCGGCATTATCAAACAGCTTCCAGTTCAGTGTCATATTATTATTGTTATCCGGCAGGGTAATCATGCCATAACGATCTGGATAAATAACCAGACCACTGGAAGGCACTGGCGGGACATTCAGCTGAATATCATTTTCAATTTCCCGCACCACATATAACTTCTGAATAAAATAATCTTCGCCATCAACACCCAGTGGCCCCATGGGCGCCCACATATTCTTAATCAGCTGACGCTTTTCCTGTTCCGTCATCACATCCGCATCATAAACACTAACCTTTGCCAGCTGTTTACGAACCCTGTCTCCCAGACGCTGCCATGCATAATCCAGCTTGTGTTCAGACACCTGTTTTTTCTGGTAGGCGCGTACCACGACATTCTGTACCGGCGCCTGATACTCGGCCAGTTTCAGGCGAATTTTTTCAGCATTTTCAAGACCGCGTAAATTAATAATATGTATTCTTGAATCCAGCGGATTGGCAACAGGCGGATAAAGACTGGTAGAGACATATTGCTGCCCGGTTTCCTGATCCTGATAGTGTTTCTGTCCACCACGATGATAGAAACGGCCGGCTTTAATCACATTCGCTTTTCCATCAAGCACCTCATAATCGATGGCATAAAGAAAACGCTCAGACTCGGTGAGAGCATACTCTTTATCTATAATGGCGTTACTCATCACCCGCACTCGATCTTCACCGGGCTGCAATGCATAATTTAACCAGTCTTTCCTGTCCAGTATATAAGCCAGCTTAACCGCCGCATCCTTAAACTGAATTGACTGCAGCCCCTGACCCTCTATCTCATCATTACTGA
>JALTRC010000624.1 GCA_026998145.1 Gammaproteobacteria bacterium | reverse complement strand
CGATAAAATCCCCTGCCGGTAATATCAAAACTGTTTTCCACATCATCATAAGGTGAAATACCGGTAGGCAAAGTTAAGCTGGCGCCAAAGTAACTGGCAGGCACCAGGTCGGCCAGACTATTAACCGCATACACACATTTAACACCATCAAAATTTTCGTACCAGAAGCCGATCGTTGCATCACCCAGGCCCTGAGTGCTGGAATTTAAACCCGCATACTGATTGTCGTTCCATATATAAGGCAACACGACACTGGCCTGCCAGTTATCAGCAAGGCGATAGGCATAGCCCGGCGTTATTCTAAATTGTTTGAGATCAGAGTCCGGTGGATCACTTAAATAATCACCATTTTGATTCCAGAAGCCATTGTATTGTTCATAGCTTGCGGAAATATCATACATAGTATGTGAAAATTTAGGCAGCACCAGAGTGGCTGCGCCACCACCACCGCAGCAGGATGCGGACCAGGCAGAGGCACTGAATATAAAAGCCGCCCCACAGGTGAGGCAGGCAAGCAGCCGTGCTTTCGCACGGCATCGAGGAGACAGTTTTTTCACAATAACACCTACATGCTGTCAGGTGTTATTGTGAAGAAGGCGTTCAGGCCGGCTGCTGTTCCATCAGAGGTTTTTCTTTCCCCATTTACCAGCAGTTCAAGCTCCAGCTGATTTGCTGTATTGCTGGTTAAATCAAGGCTAACAGACCAGGTTCCATCACCATTATTCGTTGCAGCGACTGGACTGCCCCCATCAATAGAAACATTAACTTCCACGCTATTAACAACAAGCGGCGTTCCGCCCATGCCGGAAGTTAAAGTATCGCCCGGGATAAGTGCAGGGAAATTCATCATGTCTTCTTTTGCGGCAATAAATAGCGTTAAGGTATAAGGCCCGGTACCGCTTAAACTATCCCTGAAAATAAAATAGTCACGGCTGACATCATTGCCCATCATATCTTTAATAAAATCGCTCTGGCCTTTTAAGCGAGTTCGAACTGTATCACCCATGGCCATTTTTACCGTGGGATAAAAATGCGTCTCTTCGCCGGCGACAATTATTTTTAAATCCCAGTAACCCATGGGGGTGCCATCCATCATCACTGATGGCATCAGGTAATAAACCGTAGCGGTATATAAACCATTGCCATCCTCGGTAATAGCGGGTGAGGCAAGCGGTGCGCTATGACTCATGGTAGACATATGCATCATTGGCATTAATACAGGAGTTAAACCGCTAACATCCGCATTTGTATTTCGATCGGTAATATGAATTTGAAAAACAGATTTGCCATCTGTTGTCATCATGCTGGCGGGAATATATTCAATGCGATAGCTATCTGTAAAAGCGACTTTACTAAAAGGTACTATACCGATTTGATTATTGTTAAGGCCACTCAGGTTATGGGCATTGCTATGAAAATTAACCAGCGCCATAGAAAAGCGGTTTTGTATATCGGCCTCAAGATTAAGGCCGCTATTGCCAATGCTAATCACAGCTGCGGCATTTTTTCCATCCATCACATCATCGGCCAGATCATCTGCCAGTGCAGTGAGTAAAGCAAATTGCTGGTCCGGATTCAGACCCATTTCCAGTGTGAGTTCACTAAAGCTGGCAGCACGAAAACCTGCCAGTTTTTCTTCCTCAGTTGCATTAGCCGCTGGGGCGCTTACATCTGCCGGAATCATATTGATAGCTGGCGTAAACCCAAAACCATTAGCAAAAGCCGTTTCTGCCTGAGTTAATGTTTTGCCATGTTTCATTACCAGCTCGGCAATAATTGTGGAAGCAGGGGTGGCAGAAACAACACTACCATCGGTTAATGAACTGGCCGGCAAATAGCTCAGCAAAGTGTCGGCGGTAATATTTTGATCGCCAGTTGCTTCGTCAGTGTAAGTGCCACCAGAAGACCGGATAATAAGATCCTGATTGAGTATTTCATCAGAAAGGCTGAGATGGTATTGGCCATTTGCATCGGTGCTGACCGGGCCTGCCAGAAGATTTCCATTGGGATCAGTCAGGCTGACTTCTGCCCCATTAACCGGTGCGGCAACAATAGCACCGCTAATCGAGATGGATGATTCGCTATTAGAACTGCTACAGGCCGACAGCAAACTTAAAGAACAACTTGCCGCCAGAGCAAGAGATGCGAATGAATTTATTTTCATGATGAACAACCTTTACTTTGTAAAATGACATGTGACTTGAACATGGACAAAGCAAGCTTGATGCCAGTGAATTAAATCAATGGCTTAGGGAAAATAAATGATAG
>JALTRC010000623.1 GCA_026998145.1 Gammaproteobacteria bacterium | reverse complement strand
AACCCGGCCCTGTACCGCAATCATAAAGGCAATGGATGTGGACAGGCCATCTTTGTCTTCCACTTCCACATGCTCAATATTAGCACCTTCATCCGAGATAATGGTCGCCAGCCGTGCCAGCACACCTCGCTCATTTTTAACCGACAAATGAACCTTACAGGTAAATTCACCGGTTAAATCCTTCGACCATTGCACGGTCACCAGATTTTCATTTTGCACCCGGTCAGCAGCAATATTGGCGCAGGATTCCTGATGAATCACCAGCCCCCGCCCCTTGCTTAATAAACCCACAATGGGATCGCCGGGAATCGGCCGACAGCATTTTCCGAATGACACCACCATGCCTTCGGTACCCTGAATGGCCAGCGGGCTGAGGGAGCTGATTTCATTTAATGAACGCACATCTTCTTCATCCGGGAACAACCGGCTTGCCACCAGCCCCGCCGGACGATTACCCAGACCTATATCTTCAAGCAGTTCATCCACCGTTTCCATGCCGTATTCTTCCAGCAATGGCTGAAACACTTCCGGCTCTAATTCATCCAGCTCAATATCCTTGTTTAACAGCATACGGGAGAGTAATCGACGCCCCTGTAGCTGGGCTTCACCGGAGCGCAGATTTTTCAGATAGTTGCGGATATTGGTGCGCGCCTTGGCGGTGACCACATAATTTAACCAGGCCGGGTTGGGCCTGGATGCAGGCGATGTCATGATCTCAACGGTTTGCCCGCTATAGAGAGGTGTATTAAGTGGCGCGTATTTGTGATCCAGCGTACAGGCAATGCAGGTATTGCCCACATCCGTATGCACCGCATAGGCAAAATCAACCGGGGTGGCATCACGGGGCAGCTTGATAATATCCCCTTCCGGGGTGTACACATATAACTCATCCGGGAACAGATCGACTTTTACATTTTCCAGAAACTCTACCGAGTCACCGGCGCTTTGCTGCATTTCTAAAATACCGGTAAGCCATTCACGGGTACGGGCCTGAATATCAAAGGTATCTTTATCCGCTTTACTGTCTTCTTTATACAGCCAGTGGGCAGCGATTCCGGTTTCTGCAAAATTATCCATTTCAACCGTGCGAATCTGCACTTCCAGTGGCACCGCATGGGGACCGAACATAATCGTGTGCAGGGACTGATAGCCATTTTCCTTGGGGATGGCGATATAGTCCTTGAACTTGCCGGGAATCGGTTTAAATAAATTATGCACCGCACCCAGTACCCGGTAGCAATCATCCACCGAGTCCACCACCACCCGGATGCCATACACATCGAAAATATTTTTATAGGCAAGATTTTTATTACGCATCTTCTGGTAGACGCTATAGGGATGTTTTTTGCGTGCCTTGACGTCAGCTTCAATGCCCATTTCATGGAGGCGGGTGGTCAGCGCCTTGTGGATATTATTGATGATTTCCTTACGGTGACCACTGGTTTCCGAAACACTGTGTTCCAGTACCCGATAACGCATGGGATACATGGCGCGGAAACTTAAATCTTCCAGTTCAAGACGCAGGCTGTTAATACCCAGACGTCGTGCCAGCGGCACATAAATATCCAGGGTTTCCCGGGCAATGCGACGGCGTTTTTCCGGCCGCATCACCCCCAGGGTGCGCATATTGTGCAGGCGATCCGCCAGCTTGATGAGAATCACGCGAATATCCCGCGCCATGGCCAGCAGCACCTTCTGAATATTGATGGCCTGCTGTTCCTGCTTGTTCTTGAATTTAAACTCGGTCAGTTTACTGACCCCGTCCACCAGTTCGGCCACATCATCGCCGAACTTTTCAGCGACATCTTCCTTGGTGACGTCTGTATCTTCGATAACATCGTGGAGGATGGCCGCCACCACGCTGCTGGAATCCATATGCATTTCAGCCAGAATACGGGCAACGGAGATGGGGTGATAAATATAGGGTTCGCCGGTCTGACGATACTGGCCATTATGGGCCTGGGCGCCGAACAGATAGGCCGCATAAACATCCCGCACCTGATCCGGGTGCATATAGTCTTCCACCATACGACACAGGTCAGAGATCAGAAAGCGGGCGGGATCGCCGTATAAATCCGAAGTATCAGAAATGATTTGATCTGGATTTATACCGCTCATAGAGGTTTAGTTCAGGATTACTCCTGAATATCCTGAGCACTGGGCGCGGCATCTTCCTCAGCCACTTCCTCTTCTACAATATCATTGGCCGGTGCTTCATCTAAAATTGACGGGCCAACCAGACCTTCAGCAATTTCACGTAGCGCCAGTACCGTA
>JALTRC010000622.1 GCA_026998145.1 Gammaproteobacteria bacterium | reverse complement strand
TGGACACCAGAATCAGGGTGCCGCCCATGGTGGGTGTACCCGCCTTGGACAAGTGACTTTCCGGGCCGTCATCACGCACATTCTGGCCAATTTTGTAGCTGGTCAGATGACGGATCATTTTCGGGCCGATCAGCAGTGAAATCAGCAAGGCGGTCAAGGTGCCCAGAATGGCCCGCAGGGTCAGGTAGTGAACCACGCCAAAACCACTGTGAAATTGGGATAGATAATCAGCCAGTATTAAGAGCATGGTGCACCCGGATGAATTAGCGCGTCCACCACCCGCTCCATTTTCATGGTGCGTGAACCCTTGATTAACAGATTCAGATCCTTTGCGATAAATTGCCGGCAATAGTCGATTAGTGCCAGCTGGGAGGCAAAATGTTTGCCCTGCTCACCAAAGGCCTTGACCGCTGCCTTTGAGTGCTCACCCACCGCCAGCAGCCTGTCCACACCGGCTTCGCTGGCCTTGACCCCCGCATCAAAATGCAGGGCTTCGGTATTTTCTCCAAGCTCGCCCATATCCCCCAGCACCAGCCAGTGACGGCCGGGCAGCTGCTTTAATACTTTTAAACCGGCTTCCAGAGAGGCGGGGTTGGCGTTATAGCTGTCATCAATCACACAGGCGCCGTTTTCCAGACGATGCATATTCAAACGACCGGCCACAGGCGCGAAGGCTTCCAGCGCCTTGCAGGCCTCCTGTAAACTCAGGCCCACCGCCAGAGACGCAGTAATTGCCGCCAGCCCGTTCATCACATTATGTTCACCGGGCACCGGCAGCTGACACTGAGCCTGTTGCTGCTGGTATTGCACCACAAGCTGAGCGCCTGCCTGCGTTGGCTGATACTCGCCTTTAACATCCGCCTGTTGATTTTTCAGGCCGAACACCAGGGTGTTTTTACCTTTGCACAGTGCCAGCCAGTCATCGGCAAAAATATCATCCCCGTTAATAATGCCGGTGCCCTGAATAAACAGGCCGCTAAAGATTTCACCCTTGGCCTGGGCCACTCCTTTTAAGGAACCAAAACCTTCCAGATGGGCCGGGCCTGCATTGGTAATCAGCGCCACATCCGGCTGGGCAATATTGCTGAGCTGAAAAATTTCGCCGGGATGATTGGCGCCCATTTCGATCACTGCATATTCATCATCTGCCTGCAATCGCAGCAGGGTCAGTGGCAGGCCAATGTCATTATTGAAATTCCCCTGAGTGGCCAGCACCTTGCCCTTGCTGCCGAGAATACAGGCCAGCATTTCCTTTACCGTGGTTTTGCCATTGCTGCCGGTCACGGCAATTAACTTGCCCTGAAATTGCTGACGCTTTTCCGCAGCCAGTTCAGCCAGCGCCTGACGGGTGTCATCCACCTTTAGCTGAGGCAGATCAAGCTCTGACAGCTGGCTGACAATCGCCGCGCAGGCGCCGGCCTGTTTAGCCTGTTCAATAAAATCATGACCATCAAAACGCTCACCCTTAAGGGCAATATATAAATCGCCGGGCTGCAAGGTTCGGCCATCAATGGAAACCCGCTCAAAATCCACATCGCCGCCATGCAGCTCGGCGTTTAGAATTTTTTCCAGTCGGGACAGCATCATAATGAGCCCTCCCCCTGCAAAATAGCGCGGGCAATCTGCACATCATCAAAGGGCACCTTCTGATCCCCGATCAGCTGGTAAGCCTCATGACCCTTGCCGGCAATCAGCACAATATCCTTTTCAGCCGCCTGACCAATGGCCGTGGCAATGGCCTGTCGGCGATCATCAATAAAGGCTACTTTTTCAGGCTGTTTAAAGCCGGCACGAATCTGCTCCATAATCTGCGCGGGGTCTTCATGGCGGGGATTATCCTGAGTGACCACCACCTTATCCGCCAGCGTTTCTGCTGCTGATGCCATTAACGGGCGCTTACCCTGATCCCGGTCACCACCGCAGCCAAATACGCAATGCAGCCTGCCCTGACAGTGCTGGTGCAGGCTGGATAAGACTGATTCCAGCGCCTGAGGGGTATGGGCAAAATCCACCACCACCAGCGGTTTGCGGGCTACCCTTACGGCCTGCATGCGCCCCGGCACTGTGTGAAGTTTTTCCAGCCGGGCAATGGCGTCATTAAATTCCACACCCTTGATTAACAGCACACACAGGCTGGCCAGTGCGTTATACACATTAAACTCACCCAGCAATGGCAGATACACTTCCGCCTCACCCACCGGGCTGCTGACATAAAACTGCAAGCCCGCATCCGAGGCCCTGATACGGGAAGCGACCACATGATGCTCGGTGCCAGCAGCAGACAGACCATAGGTCCACACATCCTGATGAGGGCAGGCTTTTTCCGCCAGCTCGGCGCCGAACGCATCATCCTGATTCAGCACCAGAGCTTTCACCCTGTCTGCCTCAAACAGTAACTGCTTGGCGGCTTTATAGGACGGCAGGTCACCGTGGTAATCCAGATGATCTCGCCCCAGATTGGTGAGTACCGCCACATCAAATTCAACCCCGTCCACCCGCTGCTGATGCAGACCATGGGATGACACTTCCATCGCCACAGACCTGGCCCCCTGTTGCAGAGCACTATCCAATAAACGGTGCACCTCGATAACATCCGGCGTGGTATGGGTGGCCGCTTCCAGCTGAGCCAGCAGACCATTACCCAGGGTACCGATAACCGCCGCAGGCTCATTGGGCAGTTGCAAGGCCTGGGCAATAAAATGACTAACAGAAGTTTTACCATCGGTGCCGGTGACGCCCACGGTAAATAAATCACGGGATGGCTCACCATAAAAACGGCTGGCCAGCCTGCCCAGATGGCGGGGCAGTTCATCCACCGCAATACACACCACCCGGGTAAGAATGCCGGAAACAATCTGCTGACAATACTGATCAAATTTCTTGTCGCAAAGCACGGCCACCGCCCCATTGTCGATAGCATCCTGGGCAAATACCAGACCATGCTCAGTCTGCCCGGACAGGGCAATAAACACATAGCCATCCTGCACCTTGCGGCTATCCAGTGTTATGCCCTTTAAGGGAATATCCGGCAAACAGGCGGAAGGCATAATTTCGCTGAGCAACTGCTTTAGCGTCATGCCATAGACGGGAGTCTGTAATGCGGCCATCATGCCCCCCACCCCTTGCTGCCACGATCCGCCATTTGCAGATTATCCGGCGGAATATTCATCAGGCGCAGAGCGCCGGACATGACTTTGGCAAACACAGGGGCTGCCACCTGACCACCGAAATAACCGCCGCGGCGCGGCTCATCCAGCATGACCACCATCACCAGCCGGGGATTGGTGGCCGGTGCAATGCCGGCAAATATGGCCAGGTAGCGGTCATCCGCATAACCGCCGGTGATAAATTTATGCACCGTTCCGGTTTTACCCGCCACTTTATAATTGGCGACTTTGGCCTTGTAAGCGGTGCCCTTGTGACTCACCACCTGCTCCATCATCTTGCGTACCTGGCGGGCGGTTCTAGCGCTCATTACCCGCTCGCCTGCTGACGGCTCATCACGCTTTAAAAATGTGACCGGATGTAAAACCCCGTCGGCTGCCAGAGCCCCATAGGCCCGCGCCAGTTGCAGCGGGGTTACCGACATACTGTAACCAAAGGCCATGGTGGCCCGTTCAAATTCACTTACATGATCCAGACGCACATTACCGCCCCGTTCACCGGGAAAACCGCTACCCGTATCCGAGCCAAAACCCAGCTTGCGATACATGCCTAGCTGTTGCTCCGGCTCCATGGACAGGGCCACCTTGCTGATGCCCACATTACTGGATTTCACAATAATGCCACCCAGATTCAACTTGCCGTAGTTATGCATATCCTTGATGGGATGGCCCTGCACCCGGTAATAGCCCGGCTCCGTATGCACATTATCCGTGGGATGCCAGCGGCCGGTTTCCAGTGCTGCGGCCATGGTAAAAGGCTTCATGGTAGAACCCGGCTCGAACACATCCACCACTGCGCGATTACGATAGACGCCGGGTTTTAGCTGGGAGCGATCATTGGGATTAAAGGACGGCTGATTGACCATGGCCAGTACTTCACCATTATGAGCATCCAGAAGCACAGCCGAGCCAGCAATGGCTCGATGTTCTTTAACAGCCGCTTTAAGGGCGCGATAGGCCATATACTGAAGACGCCGGTCAATACTGAGCACCACCTGCTGCCCCGGCTCGGCGGGCTTAAGCCGCTCCACATCATCAATAGCCCGCCCCAGCCGGTCGCGAATAATTCGCTTGCTGCCGGGTACGCCGGTGAGATATTCATCATAGGCCAGCTCCAGACCTTCCTGCCCCTGATCGTCCACATTGGTGAAGCCCAGCACATGGGCGCTGACTTCGCCGGTGGGATAATAGCGTTTGTAATCCCGGCGCAGATAGACACCGGGCAAACCAAGAGCCGCAACCTTTTCACCCTTGGCTGGTGGCACATGGCGGCGCAGATACATAAATTCGCGGCCCGCATTATTTTGCAGCCGTTGCACCAGCCGGGATGGTTTAAGAGACAGGGCTTTGGCCAGTTCAGGCAGACGATCTCTGGCTTCAACAAGTTCAGACGGATTGGCCCATACCGTATCCACCGGCGTACTAATGGCCAGCGGCTCGCCGTTACGATCCACAATATCGCCCCGATGAGCCGGCACTTCCACTACCCGCAGGTGACGGGCATCCCCCTGCTTCTGGAAAAACGCCTGATTCAATACCTGCATATCCAGCGCACGGTAAACCAGCCCCAGTACCGCCATCACAAAAACAGCCAGTACCGTGTAGCGGCGCAGGGTATATTTAGGTGTACGCTTTACATTTTTCATTGTTGTATGTACACAATCTCGTCGGCGGCAGGTAGTTTCATATTCAGTTGTTTACGGGCAATGTCTTCGATGCGGCTATGAGCCGACCAGGCACTCTGCTCCAGCTGTAAACGACCCCATTCAATATCCAGTTCATCAATTTGCTTGTGCAGCTGCTGCACTTCTACAAATAATTTGCGGCTCTGGTGCTTGCTGTAAATCAAGCCCAGCGCCGACCCCATTACCGATGCCAGCAAAGCCAGCACCAGCGCAAGTTTCAGTTTCAACTGATCCGCTCCAGCACACGCAATACAGAGCTGCGCGCCCGGGGGTTTTCTGCCAGCTCAGCCTTTGAAGGCTTGATTGCCTTACCCACCAGCTTGAACGGCTGTTTAATATCCGCATCCATAATCGGCAAATCCTTTGGCAGTTGCGGCCCTTTGGCCAGATCCCGCATAAAGCGCTTTACAATGCGATCTTCCAGCGAATGAAAACTGATAACCGCCAGCCGTCCACCGATTGCCAGCACATCCACTGCCGCCTGCAAACCTGCCTTCAGCACCTCCAGCTCCCGGTTAATATGAATGCGGATCGCCTGAAAACTTTTGGTAGCCGGATGCTTATGCCTGTCACGCACCGGCACCGCTTCTTCAATAATTTTTGCCAGCTGTCCCGTATCCGTAATGGGCCGCTCCTGACGCACCTTTACAATGGCCGATGCAATACGGCGAGCAAATTTCTCCTCCCCCAGATGCATCAATACGCTGGTGAGATCGTATTCACTCACCCTGGCCAGCCAGTCAGCCGCCGACTCACCCGCCTGTGGATTCATGCGCATATCCAAGGGGCCGGGACGCATAAAACTAAAGCCCCGGGAGGCATCATCCAGCTGGGGCGAGGACACGCCAATATCCAGCAACACCCCGTCCACTTTCCCGGCCAGCCCCTTGCCTGCCACCACATCGGCCAGCGATTCAAAATTACACTGCACCATGTCAAAGCGAGGATCATCCGCAAACATCTGCCGGCCAGCCTCCACCGCCTCAGGATCCTGATCCAGCGCCAGCAAACGCCCCTTATCCGACAGTTGCTGCATAATCGCCCCACTATGACCGCCGCGACCGAAGGTGCCATCCACATAAACACCAGCGGGTTTGATTGCCAGCGCGGCAATCGCCTCGTCAAACAGTACGGGGCGATGTTGAAAATCTGTATCGCTCATGATTACAGGGCGAGATTTTCAAGGGCCGATGGCATTTCACCATCATCATCTGCATTCACTTCATCCAGCCAGGCAGACTGCTTTTCGTTCCAGACCTGCTCATCCCAGATCTCGAATTTTTTACCCTGACCAATCAGCACACATTTTTTCTGCAGGCCGGCAAATTCCCGCAACATGGGCGGCAGCAAGAAGCGCCCCTGGGAATCCAGCTCCACCTCGGTGGCATGTCCCACCAGCAGACGCTGCATGGAGCGGGCTTTTTTATTCATGCCCGGCAGAGCATTGAGCTGCTTTTCAACCTCTTCCCATTCATGCAGGGGGTAAACCAGCAAACAGCCATCCGGGTAAACCGTTACCACCAGACGGCCGGCGCAGGACTCCATTAATTTTTCACGATAACGGGCCGGCATGGCCATACGACCTTTCGCATCTAGCGCTGGATTATTTATGCCGCGAAAAACCATTTTGTTATATCGATAAACCCGTTATTGTTGTTTCAGGGATTGGCGTGACACTTACCACACAAATAACCACATTCACCCACTTTTCCCCACTTTGCTGAACTATAGGTATCCAGCCCCCTACCTGTCAAGGGAAAACGGGGCTGTAAACTTATAAAAAATCCTTATATGACAGGGACTTAGGAACAGGAAAGCGGAAACAACAAAAGACCTAAAACAATAAGAAGATATAACTCAGTTGCTTGAGAAACATACTTAACAAATCACTTTAAGTTTGAGGCGATTTTCGGGATTTTCTGAATTTGTGATGGGATTAAAATCAGCGATAAACGGTAGGTTTTGTGGGGGCATTCAGGGCGGTGATCGTTGCAGCCTTGTTTTGACGCAGAGGCGCAGAGGCGCAAAGTAGAACATTGCTTTTCTCTGCGCCCTTCGCGCCTTCGCGTCAAAGCTTTTTAAATGGCAGCAAGCTACCAGAGAATTCGAGGAAGTCGGCCTGTAAGCCGGGTTCTGTATGGCCGAAGCCATGGCAATCATTCATCTGGACAATACGTCACCGTATG
>JALTRC010000621.1 GCA_026998145.1 Gammaproteobacteria bacterium | reverse complement strand
GGGTAAACCTTTTCCGCGTCCACCTTCATCTTTTGAAAGTCCGGACGGCGCGGCTTTAGATGAGTTTCTGGCGCAGGATATTTATCCCATGCCCAGCCGTCTGGCCAATGAAGTTGACGAAAACCCATGGAAGCTGGATATCGAAAACTTTTTAGGTCGTCTGCTTGATACGCCGCCTGCTGATGGTCGTCCACCCGGTGAAGGTTGGGCTCATCAACGCTGGGATGAGTTTGGCCCGGAGGTTTATTTTGTCACTGCGCAAGCCGGTGCACGAACCAACCTGGGCTTGCGTGATAGCAAGCAAATGCATCATTACAGCGTAGGTGAGTTTGGCCCTGGTGGTCTGTATCACAACACCGCAGGTGCACCGGGTTTTGAAGGTACAACGGCGGGTCTGGATATACGCCTGCATCCGAATATGCCAATTCAGGATCCAGAAGCCCTATGGACATTCGATGGCACCTTGCCACCGAAACTCTTAAACGCAAAATATGGAGATGCAATTTTACAGCGTCACTATAATGCATTGCCGATTGATCCTGCTGCAAACTACGGTTTTGGTTTACACACCATTACCACCCATGAGCATAACGGACATAACCCGGCAGAGAGTGATGGTTATACCGGTGCCTTCTACTTCCCAGGGCAGTATTATGATTATCGCTGGCCGATGATTATGGCCGGTTATGATACGGTTAATCAGGCCGCTGCTGATCCAAGAGCCGGTACGCCGGATGGCAAAGGTGGCATTGTTAATCTGCCCGGCGATTACCATGAAATCATGAGTACTCACTGGTTCCATGACCACATGCTGGATTTCACTGCGCAAAATGTCTACAAGGGCAATGCGGCCATGATGAACTATTACAGTTCAATCGATCGCGGTAATGAGGCGATTGATGATGGTGTCAATCTGCGCTTCCCAAGTGGTACAGCACTGGACTGGGGTAATCGTGATTATGACGTCAATGTGTTAATGGCTGACAAAGCCTGGGATGCAGATGGCCAGTTATGGTTCAACATCTTTAATACCGATGGCTTCCTGGGTGATCGTATGACCGTTAACTGGTTGTATAAACCTTATCTGGATGTACGTGCACGTCGTTATCGTTTGCGTTTGCTCAACGGCGCCGTTTCCCGTTATATGAAAGTGGCTTTCGTGGATGAAAATGATAATCCGGTGCCGGTTTATATGATTGCCAATGACGGTAACATCATGGAGCATTCCGTGCTGTTTGCGGATGGTGTACTGCCTAACCAGGCCATTGCTGAACGCTATGACGTGATTATTGATTTCAGCAAATATGCACCTGGCAGCAAAATATACATGGTCAATATTATGGAACATAAAAATGGCTTAAGGCCTAATGGTGTTGCAAATCTGGCCAGTGTATTAAATGGTACTTACTCCGGTGATCCTGCGGTGGGTAAATTCCTCGAGTTCCGTGTTAAGCAATACACAGGTACTGATTTAAGTATGAATCCAGCTGATTATCTGGCCGGTGGCAAGGTGATGCTTGAAACACCGAAAATCAGTCAGGCGGAACTGGATGGTGCAACCCGTCATACTTTCCGCTTTGGTCGTGGCGGCGGTGGTACCGACAGTGTGCCCTGGACAATTGCAACCGATGGTGGTCAGGGTATTGGTATCGATACAACCCTGGTATCTGCTGCACCTAATCTGGGTGATCTGAGTGCCGATGGTCTGGGTCATGTGGAAATCTGGGAACTATCCGGTGGAACACCTGGCTGGAGTCATCCTGTGCATGTTCACTTTGAGGAAGGCAAAATCCTCAGCCGTGATGGACGTCCGCCGGAAGACTTTGAGCAGTATGCCCGTAAGGATATGTACCGCCTGGGTGTTGTTGATGGCAGTAGCCAAACAGTGGAAGTTGCCTTACGTTTCCGTGAGTTTGCCGGTAGCTATGTTGAGCATTGTCATAATACTCAGCATGAAGACCATGCCATGATGTTGCGTTATGACGTGGAAAAACCGGGGCAGTTTATTGCGCTGCCAGCACCTTTGCCAACCTGGGATGGTGTGACCTTTGTTTCGTCTACCTATGCACCTAATGCCAAAACTGGCGTGGGTACAGGTGGCGGCGGTGGTGGAGGCGGCGGTGGAATGTAGGTACATTCCCTGTCAGCCAGCCTGCCATAAACCCTGTCGGTTTGTGGCGGGCCGCATCGCTGTGCACCTGAACAGGTGTTGATAATAACCCTGAAGGCTATTGATAGCCTTCAGGGTTTTATTGTTATCGATGCTAAAACAACTTT
>JALTRC010000620.1 GCA_026998145.1 Gammaproteobacteria bacterium | reverse complement strand
AATACCGCCAATGCCTTCACTATCCAGCAGGCCGCATAATAAATAGATTTTTTCCGAGCAACCGCCGGGGCTGGAATAAAAGCTGTAGATATTTTCAAAGCTGTGAATTTCGATGCCCGCTTCTTCCATACATTCCCGCCTGGCAACATCTTTAGGGGATTCCCCTTCCTCAACAATACCCGCCACAATTTCCAGCATCCACGGCCCCTGCTCATCATCAATAGCGCCCACGCGGAATTGCTCCACCATAACCACCTTGTCATTAACCGGATCATAAAGCAGCACCGCCACCGCATCCCCCCGATGAAATAATTCACGGCGGATTTCCACTTCGCCACCATTGTATTTTTCATGTTTGATCTGGCATACATCGACGGTGAAAAAACCTTTATAGGCGGTTTGTTTATCGAGCATTTTCCATTTCATATTTTTACCTTTTGTATTGCATCGGTTGAGGAAATCCCCCTTAGCCCCCCTTTTTCAAAAGGGGATACCCAAAGCTGTCTTTGCATCCATTTATTTCCCCCTCTTTAACAAAGAGGGGCCGGGGGGGGGAGATTTCGCTTTTCGTTCTACTGCGACTATGCCATGCTTAATCCATGAACAGCACATCTCTCCCCGATTATTTACAATTGCTCCACCAGCACATCGGCTGCCGGATTATCCACAATGGGCAAAGCTGCCAGCTCATTGAAATTCTACACCATGGCCCCATGCTGGTGTTTCGCTGTGACGACAAACAGCAGCCCCGCATACAGGCCAATCAACACGGCAATGCCAGCCGCCGGGTGGCGCAAACCTATACCATCAGCCTGTTTAATGAAGCCGGCACCGATCTGCACCCAGTCGCCAAAGAATGCCTGCCGGAAAGCATTCATCAAAGTTTACTTAAAGTTCGGGCGCAGGCCTGAACCAGCGCCGGTCCCTGGTAAATAAAACCGCTGTATATCTGCACCAGAGAAGCTCCCAGCTGGATTTTACGCACCGCATCCTCCGGGCTGCTGATGCCACCGGCGGCAATAATCGGCAGAGCGCCATCTAAATGGGCGGCCATCACCTGCAAAACATGATCCGCCTTGTCCCGCACCGGCCTGCCACTTAAACCGCCCGCTTCCTGACCATGTTCCAGGTCTTCCACCCCGTCACGGGACAAGGTGGTATTGGTAGCAATCACCCCGTCTATTTTGTGTTCAATCAGGGTTTTGGCCAGCCACTCAATGGCGCTGTCATCCATATCCGGGGCAATTTTTACGGTAACAGGCACATAGCGGCCATATTGTTCGGCCAGTGATCTTTGCTCCGCCTTTATCCGCGACAACAGATCATTTAGGGAATCCCCAAACTGCAAATCCCGCAGGCCCGGTGTATTAGGTGAGGATATATTCACCGTAATATAATCGGCGTGGCTATAAACCTGCTGCATACACAGCACATAATCCTCTGCCGCCTGCTCCACTGGCGTGTCAAAATTCTTGCCGATATTGATACCCAGCACGCCATTAAACTTTGTGCGCTCAACCTGCCGCAGCAGATGCTTAACCCCGTGATTATTAAAACCCATGCGATTGATAATGCCCTCGGCTTCCGGCAGGCGGAATAAACGGGGTTTGGGATTGCCCGGCTGGGGGCGCGGAGTGATGGTGCCGATTTCCACAAAGCCAAAGCCGCAGGCAGACAGGGCGGCAAAGTGATCGCCGTTTTTATCCAGCCCGGCCGCCAGGCCTACCCGGTTGGGAAATTCTATTCCCATGACCTTTACCGGCGAGCTTACCGGCCGGCCAAATAGCAGCCGGCTTAGATGCAGCCGATAGACAATATCCAGGCCATAAAGCCCCAGATGATGGGCGGTTTCTGCATCCAGTTTGAATAGCAGTTTTTTAAATAATGGGTAGGGGTTCAGGCCCACTGTGTTCTCCTGTTATCGGGGGGGAATCCCCCCTTGCCCCCCTTTTTCAAAGGGGGGGAATTAAAAACCATCTTACATTCACTCACTTCCCTCTTTTTAAAAGGGGGGAATTAAAAACTATCTTGCATTCACTCACTCCCCTCTTTAGAAAAGGGGAAAATAAAAGCTGTCTTTGCTTCCACTCATTCACTCCCCTCTTTAGCAAAGAGGGGCCGGGGGAGATTTGCGCCTTTATGATGCTCGTGCCCTGGTGGATCCGCTTTGCTTGATCCACCCTACAATAAAGGAATCTTTTTATGCGGGCTCACACCTCTTCAAAATAATTTATGGCAATTGCGCACAGCTTTATTAAAAAGCTATTCACATCCCGCTGTAGGGTGGATCAAACGCAGTGGATCCACCTGCTTGCCTGCACTCGGTGGATCCGCGGTGCTTGATCCACCCTACAATAAGGAATTCTTTTATACGATCTCACATGCCTTCAAAATATATAATCATTAGCTGCACAGTGTTTTTATTACGAAAGCTGTTCACATCCAGCCGGTAGGCCGCGCGGATAAAACCATCTGTGGCTTCCATATAATCCGCAGCCACATTAAAGGCAATGGCATCCAGCAGGGTTTCTGATTCTGCCGTGGCCAGCTGCATTTTAATATGTTTTTCCCCCACCACGCGCCAGTCCACCACTTCAAATTCCCCGTCAAATACCGGCTCCGGGAAGTGCTGCCCCCAGGGGCCGCCATTACGCAAACACTCGGCCAGCTCCAGCGTCATGTCTTCAGCCATCAGCTCCCCGTCAGACTCAATCACCCCCTGCAGGGCGTCATTATCCAGCAGTCTGTCGCATTCATCCTGAAAGGCCTGCTTAAAGGCATCAAAATTGGCCGCTTTTACACTTAAACCGGCTGCCATGGCATGGCCGCCAAATTTAATAATCAGCTGGGGATGGCGGGTGGCGATATTATCCAGGGCATCCCGAATATGCAGCCCCTTGATAGAGCGGGCCGAACCTTTGATTTCACCATTGCCTGCATCCGCAAAGGCGATTACCGGCCGGTTAAAGGCTTCCTTGATGCGCGATGCCAGTATGCCGATCACCCCCTGATGCCAGTCACCATTAAAGATGCTAATACCTTTGGGTAGCTGCGCTTCCGACAGGCTATCCAGCAATGGCTGTAATTCCTTCATGGCCTGCTGCTGCATATCCCCTTCGATCTGCCGGCGCTGGCGATTGAGCTGATCCAGCTGGGAAGCGATATCCATGGCGCGGCCCATGTCATCAGTGAGCAAACATTCGATGCCCACGGACATATCCTCCAGCCGCCCGGCCGCATTCAGCCTTGGCCCCACCGCAAAGCCCATATCACTGGCCACGGCTCTGGCCATATCCCGCCCGGCCAGCTGCAAAATTGCCTGTATGCCCACACAACAGCGCCCGGCGCGAATACGCTTCAGCCCCTGATCCACCAGTATGCGATTATTGTCATCCAGGGGCACCACATCGGCCACTGTGCCCAGCGCCACCAGATCCAGCAGGCTGGCCATATTGGGCTGGGGGCGCTGCTCATTAAAATAGCCGGATGCCCGCAAAGCCTGGCGCAGCGCCAGCATCACATAAAAAATCACCCCCACACCCGCCAGTGACTTGCTGGCAAAAGTACAGCCCGGCTGGTTGGGATTCACAATGGCATCGGCCTCGGGCAGCGTATCACCGGCCAGATGATGGTCAGTGACCACCACCTGCATACCGGCGGCTTTGGCGGCAGCCACACCGCTAATGGATGAAATACCGTTATCCACGGTAATCAGCACATCCGGCTGATAATCTTTGGCCACCTCCACCAGTTCGGGGGTAAGCCCATAGCCAAAATCAAAACGGTTGGGCACCAGATAGGATATTTGCGTAGCCCCCAGCATATTGAGCGCCCGATAGCACACAGCACTGCTGGTGGCCCCATCCGCATCGAAATCCCCGACAATGAGAATTTTTTTATTCGCCTCCACCGCCGGCTGCAAAATAGCCACCGCCTCATCCATACCCAGCAGGCCGGAGGGTGGCTGCATATTGGCCAGCTCGTATTCAATTTGAGCAGGGTTACTGATGCCCCTATGGGCATATACCTGCTGCAATACCGGGTGCAGGTCGGAGGCTTGCAGATCCGGTGAGATGGAAGCACTGTAATGTTTTATATTTTGTTTTTTCATAATTTCCCGTAGGCCGGGTTGGGCTTTTTAACCCGACCTACTTTTCAACAAGGTCTCTCCAATCTCCACGGTGCCAGAATTTCCATCGGTGCCGCCGGTGAATCTCAAAGCCTCGACCATTGTCCGTATAAAGTTTTATGGAACTGATCTGCCCCTCTTTCAGCCCCTGCTGCAATGGCTTTAGCCAGTGTTCACAGAGTTTTTTCACTTCATCCATCCAGGCTTCCACATCCCCATAGCTGGCCGCAGCGGATAAGCTGTCGATTACCAGCAGGCCCCGCCCCTGACAGGCGGAAAAATCATTTTGCATGGGCAGCATGTTTATCCTCTGGTATCTGGCCAGCCCACAGGCCAGCACTTCATCGCCCATTATCCAGTCAAAAACCGGCGGCGATGCTGCCTTTATAGGCTCACCTTCCCCCCATAACCACAGACTGTTAATGGTGAGCTGGCCGGCGGATTCCCGCCGCTGGTTTACATCATGTCCGTGAAACAGCATTTGCGCTTCATTGAGGATTTTGCGCCAGTGGCGGGCATCATTACCCTGCGGCAGAAAGTTATGCACATTACGGCCAATGGCCTGTGACAATGGGGTGGTTTGAATATCCAGTGCTGCGGGAAAACGCAGATACCAGCGGCGGGTATCCGTATATGTCAATTGCAGCCCGTCTTCGGCAAAGTGCCGGTTAAAGGCGCTGACCAGTTTTTCCGCTTCTTCCGGATATATGCCGAGTCGATGCTGATCCAGTAATACTGCATGATCCATTTCTGCCTTGAAATGCACCGGATCAGCACGCAATGTGTAGCCATCTGTTGCAATATCATCGGCTTTTGCTGAAATTTTGGCGGCAAACAGATTGCTATCCAGAGCCAGCAAATGGGTCAGCATCGGCAAATAACCACGGGGCAGGCCATCAAGCTGCTGTCCACGACTCAGCCAGTGGCTCAGAATCTTGCAGCTCGGCAATGGCTGTTGCACATCCTTTAATTCCGCCAGCGGCCCCAGCAAGGCGGGAATCAGCACACTCAGTTCAGTCATTGAGTCTTTGCCGCACCGCTTCAAATAAACAGATGCCCGTGGCCACGGACACATTCAGGCTTTCCACCTGACCGGCCATGGGCAGCTTGACCAGCAGATCGCAGTTTTCCCGGGTCAAACGCCGCAGGCCTTTTTCTTCCGCGCCCATCACCAGCGCCAGCTTGCCTTTTAAGTCCACCTGATAAATCAGCGCATCCGCTTCACCGGCAGCGCCGGCAATCCACACGCCCGCATCCTGCATCTGCTTTAAAGTTCGCGCCAGATTGGTCACCTGAATAAAAGGCACGGACTCCGCCGCCCCGCAGGCCACCTTGCGCACCACCGGGGTGATGCCTACGGCACGGTCTTTGGGGGCAATCACCCCGTCCACACCGGCCGCATCGGCGCTGCGCAGACAGGCGCCAAGATTATGGGGGTCCTGTATGCCATCCAGCACCAGTAAAAACACATTGTCTTTTTGCAGCAGCTTTTCCAAAGACACCTGAGGCGCCGCCGACTGACCCCGATACAGCACAGCCACCCCCTGGGTTTTACGGCTGCCACAGCGTTTTTCCAGATCGGTTTTTTTTAAGGTTTCAATGGCAATGCCCTGGGACTCGGCCGTATGCAGCAGTGACTTTATGCGCTTGTCGTGGCGATTGGCCTCTACCAGTAATTGCAGAATATTGGCAGGATCATTTTTCAGGGCGGATTCAACGGCGTGGAAGCCGAAAATAATCTCAGTTTTGTGTTTGGCCATGAATCGATTCGGGTGAATAAAATTGGCGGCAGTTTAGCATGTTTGGGGATGGTGGATGGTGGTTGAATGAGTGGATTAGATTATTGAAAAGCAGTTTTATCCGCAAATGATTTTTAGTGGATAATGACGCAGGTCGGCGTTAGGCGCTTTTTGCCATAACCCGACATTCCGGGCTATTTCAA
Source organism: Gammaproteobacteria bacterium (assembly GCA_026998145.1). GTDB lineage: Bacteria > Pseudomonadota > Gammaproteobacteria > SZUA-229 > SZUA-229 > JALTRC01. The sequence goes on along the minus strand of JALTRC010000620.1, from coordinate 974 downwards.
AGCTTTGACGCCAGGGCGCGAAGAACGCGAAGTTTTGTGTTTCAGGTGTCAGAGTCGTTTTTTCGACTCTGATACCAGCTTATTAAATCTCAGCCCGACCGGCTTTCCCGGCGAAAACTCAAAACCAGCATCAGCAGGCTCAGCAATAACAAAGCCCCAGACATCACCAGCAGCGCCTCTGCCATGGTTACCCCAAAGAGTAGCTCCGGCGTATAGCCGCAGGAGGCCTGGACTTCAAAGATCAACGGAAACCATTTATCCAGGGCAAACCAGCCGGGCAAGCCGGATTCCATATTACAGCTACCAAAAATAAAACCCCGCTCCACTCCCAGCAGATGCCAGGAGCGCTCCAGCAGCCAGGCCAGCAGCAGACTGTTTAAGCCGTGAAACACACTGATGGCTCGACGAGGCAATTTAAAAACCGTGCCAAACAGGGATAATAAAATGACACCCATCACCAGAATGCGTACATGAATACACAGCACACAGGGCCATTCATCCAGCGCATATTGATAATACAGGGCAGTGGTTTCCAGGGCGCTTCCCCAGATAAACAGCAGCAGCCAGTAGCTTCGGCCTATTGCCAGTGTTGATAAGATTTTGAGCATTTTTATCCTGTTTTAAAAGCTTTGACGCAAAGGCGCAGAGGCGCGGAGAAAAGAATAAAAATATCAGGTGTCGGGTTAAAAAGCGCAACCCGACCTTGTAAAAACTGTCGCTCCCCCGTGGGCGGGAACCCAGCTTTGCGCACTTCGCGCCTTTGCGTCAAAAATTTCACCGGGCCGACAATATCCGCTGCATCCGCTGGCGGGATTCTTCAATGGCCGCATCCAGAAATCCCCCGTAATAATCCACCGAACTCACCCCAACCAGGCGTTTGGACAGCTCCCGCCCACGGGAGTCCAGAAACACCACGGTAGGATTCAGGCTGGCCTTATAACGACTGGCCAGCTTTGCAGAATCAACTGGCCGGC
>JALTRC010000619.1 GCA_026998145.1 Gammaproteobacteria bacterium | reverse complement strand
TTTTTCATGATATTTTTATTTGCTTATTTTTTAACCAATCTGTCATAAAAGCCTTTCTGGCAATAAAATAGCCCGCTTTTCCCAGTCTTTTCCACAGACTTATCCACAGGCATTGTGGGTAAGTTTTAATTCCTTTTAAAACAACAGGTTACGGGCACTAGGTGAATTAATAATTAACTATATCGGCTAATCTACAATTTGTGGCGGCTAACAAATTTAACTTTTAATGGCAAGTTTCCATTAAAAATAATTTACTTATACACATGACTGAGTTAGTGCTTGCTAATATTTATGAAACCCCTGTATTTATAGCATATTCGCAACCAGACAATTATAAGCTATTGTTTTTAAAGCAATTTAATCGTTGATTATTTTTTAATCAATTTGTCACAAAACGCCGTCTCTGGCTCTGTACAGGGGCAGATTTTATGTTCTTCCACAAACTTATCCACAGCTTCTGTGGAAAACTATTTTATCCACAGGCAGCATTTTGGCGACAGTGCTGGCACAATAGCGCCCATGTCGTCACCCAATATCCTAAAAGTCGCCATTCCCTCCCCGGTTTTTGGCCTGTTTGAATACACCTCGGAGAGCCCCATAGAAGCCGGTTGCCGGGTAGAAGTCTCCTTTGGCCGTCAGTCCCTGGTGGGCGTGGTAATGGAAAGCAGCCAGCACAGCGACTACCCCCTGGAAAAATTAAAGCCTGTTAAGGCCTGTCTGGATAAAACGCCCATTCTGCCCGCTGATATTCTGTCCCTGCTGAAATGGGCGGCCGATTATTATCAGCATCCACTGGGGGATGTGGTGGCAAGCGCCCTGCCCAAATTATTAAGGCAGGGGGAAGCGGCGCATATTGCCGAGGATATTTACTGGCAGGCCAGCGAGCTGGGCAAAACCCAGGGTGAAGCCCTGCTAAAGCGCGCTCCAAAGCAGCTTGCCCTGCTCAATACCCTGCTGGAACACAGCCCCTTAAATGCGGACAGGCTCAATGCCCTGCGGGAAAAATGGCGCCCGGCCATGGCCGAACTGGTCAAAAAACAGCTGGTGGATCAGTTCCGGCAAAATAGCCTGCCCCCTCTTCAACACAAGGCGGTAAGTCCCCGCAAGCTCAATACAGAGCAGCAGCAGGCGGTAGATGCGGTACATAACAGCCTGAATCAGTTTAAAAGCTTTTTGCTGCAGGGCATTACCGGCAGTGGTAAAACCGAGGTGTATCTGGAGCTGGTGAGCGAATTACTTGCCCGCCAACAACAGGTGCTGATTCTGGTGCCGGAAATCAGCCTCACCCCCCAGCTGACCCGTCGCTTCGAGCAACATCTGGGCATTCCGGTTGCCGCTCTCCATTCCGGCCTGAATGACAAACAGCGCCTCAATGCCTGGCTAATGGCCGCTACCGGCCAGGCCTCTGTTGTGATCGGCACCCGTTCCGCCCTGTTCACCCCCATGCCAAAGCTGGGCATGATTGTGATCGATGAGGAGCATGACGGCTCCTTCAAGCAGCAGGATGGCTTTCGCTACCATGCCCGTGATCTGGCGCTGGTGCGCGCTCGCAATCAGAATATTCCGGTATTGCTGGGCTCCGCCACCCCCTCACTGGAAAGTCTCTACCATGCCAGTCATAAACGCTATGCATTATTGAAGTTACGCCAACGGGCAGCCCATCAGTCCTCAACACCCAAAATCCACCTGCTGGATGTGTGCCAGCGCCCCATGCAGGATGGTTTGTCAGACATATTGATTGAGCAAATCCGCAAACACCTGTCTGAACAGGGGCAGGTAATGCTGTTTTTAAACCGCCGGGGTTACGCACCTTTACTGATGTGCCATGCCTGCGGCTGGAGTACCGACTGCCCCCGCTGCGATGCCCATATGACCCTGCACCACCACAGCCGGCGATTGCGCTGCCACCATTGCGGCCATGAGCGACAGGCACCCAGCAGCTGCCCGGAATGTGGCAGTGAAGAACTGCATATTCCCGGTGCCGGCACCGAGCGTATTGAAGTGGCTTTAAGGCAGCTTTTCCCCGCTGCCCGCATCAGTCGCATCGACCGTGACACCACCCGCCGCAAGGGGGAACTACAACAGAAGCTGGAACAGGCACAAAGCGGGGAAGCGCAGATTCTGATCGGCACCCAGATGCTGGCCAAGGGACACGACTTCCCCAACCTCACTCTGGTAGGCTTGCTGGATACGGATCAGGGATTATTCAGCAGTGACTTTCGTGGCCCGGAGCATATGGCCCAGTTGATTGTACAGGTGGCTGGCCGTGCAGGACGCGCCGAAAAACCCGGTGAAGTGTTTATTCAAACCCACCACCCTCAGCATCCCCTGCTGCAAACTTTATTACATCAGGGCTATGAGGGTTTTGCCGAAGCGGCGCTGGCCGAACGTCAGCAGGCGCTCTTTCCCCCTTATGCCCATATGGCCATATTGCGAGCCGAAGCAGCGCAGCGGCAGCATGCCATGACTTTTTTACAGCAGGCTCTGGAACAATACCAGCAGCAAAATTCGGCTATTGAGTATTTTGGCCCCTTACCGGCACCGATGGAAAGACGCGCTGGCCGCTACCGTGCCCAGCTGATTTTACAATCTGAAAATCGCAAGGCGCTGTATAGTTTATTAAAAGCCTGCACGCCCACCATGGGTAAACTACCGGGGGCATCCCGGGTGCGTTGGTCGCTGGATATAGATCCTCAGGATGTGTATTAGCGTTTGCACCCGTTAAGGTAAAGCTTTTTTCTAATTTACTGCTAAACTTCCTGAAAAATAATATTAACAGGAAACAACAGGGCCAAATGAATATTAGAAAAGCTGTACTTTTCAGCGGAATTTTTTATTGCTTATCATTTAATACCTATGCCGGTGATGATTACCTCAAGTCACTCGAAGCGGCAACAGAAGCTGAGTTCAATTCACCCACAGCCTCTGAAAACCCGGCTGATGTCGATATCAGCCCAGAGATGTTTACAGAGTTTGAAAACCGTTTAAAAACCGAGCTCAGGGCCTCTTTTCATACCTACAGGCGTTTAAACAAAAAACACAGGCGCAATGTTGTGAGTTACTTTTTTAATCATAATAAAAGCATGGACAACATCACGATTAAATTACTGGAGCAATACAGCCTTCAGGTTAAAAACGAATAACTTCCTTTCTCCTTATTCAAACACGCAAAGGTTCCAATAATGATTAAACCCTTATTCATTTCCAGCATCGCTTTTTTAGCCCTGGCCAGTATCCATTCGGCTCAGGCAATTGATGTGAACATTACCAAAACCATTTCCTATATTGAAACCACCCATGAAGGGCAGCCGGTAAAAATTATCCGCAATCAGGATCAAAACCATCACCTGACCGGCAGCTATACCAAAACCTCCCGTAAATGCCCGCCTTTCTGCATCCAGCCTATGAAAGTCGCCGATGGCGTCACCACCATTGGCGAGCTTGAACTACTGAACTTTATTCAGGACAAGGTCAATAATGGTGTGGGCCTGCTGATTGATGCACGAACTCCCGCCTGGCATAAAAAAGGTACCATTCCCGGCTCTATTAATATTCCCTTTACCTCCTTTCAGAAAGACACTGATCCAATCACTCTGGAAGAGGCTTTAATAAAACTGGGCGCCATCAAAAAAGATGACAGCAAGTCATCCATATTGCAAAGCGCCCTGTCCTTTTTCAGTAACAAGGATATTGCCAATAGCCAGTGGGACTTCAGTGAAGCAAAAGATCTGGCCCTGTGGTGTAACGGCATGTGGTGCGGCCAGTCACCCCACGCGATCAAAGGCCTGTTAGCCCTGGGTTATCCTGCTAATAAAATCTACTACTATCGAGGTGGTATGCAGGCCTGGCAGTCACTGGGCTTTAATACTATCAAACCCAAATAGCCATAACGCAGCTGGCTCGCTCGGGCTGGCTGCTCTTTTGTATTTTCAGCCAATATCTCTTCTGTTGATTTATATCATTCCCGCCTGATACCAGTTAACAAAATATCTTCTACACTCTGTTGTCATATTCCTTACCAGTTTTATGGCTTTAATTCCTATTTAAACCAAGGAAGCAGAGAATGAAAATCAATCAGCCTGTCACCGATCATCAACGTCATATGAAGCCGGGTTCGGCACTAATTTCCCGCACCGATCTAAAAGGCATTATCACCTACGTGGATCAGAATTTTATTGATATTTGCGGTTACTCCGAAGACGAGCTAATGCGCAAAAATCATAATATTGTGCGCCACCCGGATATGCCACCTGCGGCCTTTCAGAACCTCTGGGATACCATTAAGGCCGGCCAGCCCTGGAATGGCATCGTAAAAAATCGCGCCAAAAATGGTGATTTTTACTGGGTAGAGGCAAACGTTGCCCCGGTGACCCGTAACGGGCAAATTGTGGAATATATTTCGGTTCGTAAGGAACCGTCACCGGAGCAGATTTCAGCGGCTGAAAATCTTTATCGCCAGCTAAATAGTGGCAGCGCCAGTCTTGAGCTAAGCGGCATAAAAAAATGGTTACATCAGCTGCATGTGTTCTTCAATATCCGCAATCAGATTATCGCCGGCTTTAGCCTGATTATTCTGCTGATGTTAAGCAGCGCCTTTTTAGAATACGCAAACAGCCCGGATCCATCAGGCCTGCTGATTCATACCGGCATAGGCATTGGTATTAGTCTGGCTTTTGCCATTATGCTCCTGCGCAATGTTGTCAGCCCCATGAAACAAACCGCCTCATTAATTAATCAGTTGCAGGAAGATCCCATCCACACAGACATAGATATACATCGACCGGATGAAATCGGTGATATTCAGCGGGCATTTAAAGCGGTGCAAATCAAAATTTCCTACGACATTATGGCTGCCAGAGAAGAGGCGGAAAGGGCCGGCCGTATTCAACAGTCCCTCGATAATGTCACCAGCAATGTGATGATCGCCGACCAGGATTACAATATTACCTATATGAACCAGTCGGCTATTGCCCTGTTTAAAAACGCCGAAGAAGACCTTAAAAAAGACCTGCCCAATTTCAACAGCGACACTTTACTGGGTTCAAATATTGATATATTCCACAAGGATCCATCGCATCAGCGGCAACTATTAAGCCAGCTCACTGACACCTATGTATCGGATATTCAGGTAGGAGGCCGACACCTGCGGGTTATTGCCAACCCGGTAATGGACTCCAACGGAAAGAGACGGGGTACCGTGGTTGAGTGGCAGGATCGCACCAACGAAGTGGCGGTTGAAAAAGAAGTGGAACACATTGTTATGGCGGCACAATCCGGTGACCTGAGCCAGCAGATTGATATACAGGGCAAGGAAGGCTTTTTCCGCCAGCTCAGCGAAGGCATTAACCAGCTGATTCAGGTAGTACAGGGTGTTTTCAGTGATGTAGCTGAAGTGATGGAAGCCATGTCTCAGGGGGATCTCACCCGTAAAATCACTCAGGAATACAGTGGCTCCTATGGTGAGGTAAAAGATCATATCAATGCCACCACCGCACAGCTACAGACCATTGTGCGGCAGATTCGTGAATCTGCTGAATTTATCCGCAATGCCAGTGAGGAAATATCCGCAGGCAACAATAATCTCTCCCAGCGGGCTGAAACCCAGGCCTCCACGCTGGAGCAAACCGCATCCAGTATGGAGCAGCTAACCAGCACCGTGAAAAATAATGCCGACAATGCCCAGCAGGCAAATCAGCTGGCGCAAACCGCCCGCCAGACCGCCGAAAAAGGTGGCCATGTGGTGCAGGAAGCCGTGGCCGCCATGGATGAAATATCCCATTCCAGCAAACAGATTGCCGATATTATCGGTGTCATTGATGAAATCGCCTTCCAGACCAATCTGCTGGCCCTGAACGCCTCGGTAGAAGCGGCCCGCGCCGGCGAGCAGGGCCGCGGCTTTGCAGTAGTGGCGACCGAAGTGCGTAATCTGGCCCAGCGCAGCGCCTCTGCGGCAAAGGAAATTAAAGATCTGATCAATGACTCGGTACACAAGGTGAGTACCGGTGAGGAACTGGTGAGCCGTTCCGGGGAAACCCTGAGCGAGATTATGGAAGGAGTGAAAAAAGTGGGTGACATTATTTCCGATATTGCCAGTGCCTCGCAGGAACAAAGCGTTGGCATAGAAGAAGTCAATCGAGCAGTGACTCAGATGGATGAAATCACCCAGCAAAATGCCGCCCTGGCAGAACAGGCCTCAGCCGCCAGTGAATCATCCCTGCAAAAAGCCACGGAAATGAACCGGATGGTGAACTTTTTTAAAATATAAAGCGCCACTGCATTCAAGCTTAGGTGGTTTCTAAATACACGTTTACCCCGCTAAACTGCACTTTTTCGTCCCGCTTTTACCCATTATTCAGCCGAATAAATTTCAGCAAATGGCCAGGCAAAGCCAGAGCTTTTAGCCATTTCCCCGAAATATCGCCCAAACAGCCTTTACTCCCGGTAATTGATCCAGCGCAAGTAAATCAGCAATCTCTTATGAATATATTTGACAGCAGGCGCTAGATTCCTAATGCAGGCCAGGCGCAGGCTGATCCAGGCTATACAATGGTTGGTGGTGGTCTTTTATCTCGGCCTGCTGGTCTGGCCCGCCTTCCTGCCCGTACCCAGGGACTATGTGCATTTTTATGAAAATCTGGTGCTGTTTGCCCAGTTTGTTTTCTGGGGCATCTGGTGGCCCTTTGTCATGCTCAGCATGATTTTACTGGGGCGTGTCTGGTGCGGCGTCTTTTGCCCAGAGGGTTCATTAAGTGAGTGGTCGAGCCGCTATGGTCTGGGGCGCAGCATCCCCCACTGGATGCGCTGGGGTGGCTGGCCTTTTGTTGCCTTTGTGCTGACCACCATTTATGGCCAGCTGGTCAGTGTTTATGAATACCCTAAGGCCGCCCTGTTGATTCTGGGCGGCTCTACTGTTGCCGCCATGCTTGTCGGTTTTGTTTACGGGAGAGGCAAACGGGTCTGGTGTCGCCATCTGTGCCCGGCCAATGGCGTCTTTTCGCTGCTGTCACGACTGGCACCCATACATTTCCAGGTGGATCGCAATGCCTGGGAACAGGCGCCCCATCGCACACCCGCCGT
>JALTRC010000618.1 GCA_026998145.1 Gammaproteobacteria bacterium | reverse complement strand
CAGGCAGCCGCTACAAACAGTACTGGAAATTCATCTATCGCCAGAGGCACCAGGGATTCGGGAATTTCAATGCCTTTTAGCTGCGCACTGCGCACCCGGATATCCGCCACCGGCTCGCCGCCCACCTCCCGCTGATTCAGCAGCTCAATATTGGCGCCCATCCGTTTTAGAATATCAATCACGCCGGTACGGGTTGGGTTAATACCCACATGCTGCAGGGTAATATCCGAGCCTTCAGCAATACTGGCTGCCACCATAAAAAAGGCCGCAGAGGAAATATCCGCAGGTACATCAATATCACAGGCCGTCAGCCTGCCGCCCCCTTCCACACAACGGGTACTGCCATTTTGTAATACCGGATAACCAAAGGCGGCGAGCATACGCTCGGTATGATCCCGGGTTGGCGCCGGTTCCGTTACACAGGTTTTACCCTGGGCATAGATACCGGCCAGCAATAAACAGGATTTTACCTGGGCACTGGCCATGGGCATGTCATATTCAATACCCTTGAGCGGTGCGCCGCCTTTTATGCGCAATGGCGGCCTGCCCCCTTCTGCGGTTTCCACCTGCGCCCCCATTAGCGCCAGTGGGTCGGTTACCCGTTTCATGGGCCGTTTGGATAAAGAGCGATCACCGGCCAGCTCCACATCAAAATTCTGCCCGGCCAGCAGCCCCGCCATCAGCCGCATGGAAGTGCCGGAGTTACCCAGATCCAGCGGTTTGTCCGGCGCCTGCAAGCCTCTCATGCCCACCCCGTGAATCACCACTCTGCCATCTTCCGGGCCTTCGATTTTCACCCCCATGGCGCGAAATGCCCGCAGGGTATTTAAACTGTCTTCCCCCTGCAAAAAGCCGGACACATGGGACACGCCCTCGGCAATGGAGCCAAACATAATGGAGCGGTGGGATATGGATTTGTCTCCCGGCACCCGGCACTCACCTTTTACAGAGCCACCTGGCTGCACAATAAAATCAACTTGCGACATGTTTTACCTTATCTGCTTAATGTAACCAAATGATTACATACAAAATTTGTCCCGGGCAGCCTTGGCCCGCTTAAACAGGGTTTCCAGCTGCTCGCCGTCTTCCTGCGCTATGGCCTGCTTGAGGGTATCCAGGGTCTCCTGATATTTATGCATCATGGCCAGAATCGCATCCCCGTTGGCCAGGCAAATATCCCGCCACATCACCGGGTCACTGGATGCAATACGGGTAAAGTCCCGAAAACCACCGGCGGCAAAATCGAAGATCTCTTCAACATCTTCCGCATTATTCAGGCAGTCCACCAGACCATAGGCCAGCACATGGGGCATGTGACTAGTGCCCGCCAGCACCAGATCGTGATGCCGGGCACCCATTATTTCAACCTCGGCACCGGCCGATTGCCACATATGCTCAACCAGTTTCACCGACTCGGGCGTATTATCCTCCAGCGGCGTTAAAATGACCTTACGATTCTGGTACAAAGAATCAAAGGCCGCTTCCACGCCGGATTTTTCCGTACCGGCTATGGGGTGCCCCGGCACAAACTGCCCCAGCTGCACCCCCAGTTTTTCACTGGCCGCCTCTATCACACTGTGCTTGGCGCTGCCCCCATCGGTGACAATGGTATGGGATTTCAGGCCCGGGCGGATTTTTTCAAACACCTCTTCCATGGCACCAAGAGGCACAGAAATAAAAACCAGATCCGCATCAGCCACCGCCTTTGCATAATCCAGCTCACACTCATCAATGACCCCCAGACTCAGAGCCTGTTCAAGGCGATGCTGATTGCGGCCGGCGCCGATTACCGTCTGGCAAAAGCCGGTTTTTTTCAGGGCCAGAGCCAGTGAGCCGCCGATCAGACCAACCCCGATAATACAGATTTTATTGACCATTAAAGCACCACCTTCAGACTATCCAGCAGCCGCTGGTTCTGTTTGGCCGTGCCGATACTGATGCGTAAATGCCGGGGCATCTGATAATTGGCCAGAGGGCGCACAATCACACCCTGATGCAGCAGGGCATTATAGATGGGCGCCGCATCCCGGCCCATATCCACAGTGATAAAATTGCCGATACTGGGAATGGCGCTCAGACCCAGCGACTCCATACCATCACTCAACTGCTGCAAACCTTCGGTATTTAAGTGGATACTGTTTTGCAAATGGGCATTATCACCCAGCGCAGCCAGTGCTGCGGCCTGAGCAGGCAGGTTGGTATTAAAGGGCTGACGCACCCGGTTAAGCAAATCGGCTACATCCGGATGGCTCACCCCATAGCCAATGCGCAAACCGGCCAGACCATAAATTTTG
>JALTRC010000617.1 GCA_026998145.1 Gammaproteobacteria bacterium | reverse complement strand
CATAGCGTTTTTTTTCCACATCCTGCTCAAAAGCCGATAGCAGGTCGTAAAAATATTCCATGGGTAAATGAAATTGTTTAATGGTATCGGCAAGAGCCATATAAATGGCTTCATCGGGAATATTGCCCGCTTCTATGGCGGCAAGTTTCTGTCGCAGTTTTGCAAGCTGTTCCAGTCGTTGTGTATTGCTCAGGGAACCTTCATCGGCCAGATCATCTGCCTGACGGGCAAAGGCATAGATGGCGGCAATGGGATAGCGCAAACGCCGGGGAAGCAGACGGGAAGCCACCGGGAAATTTTCATAATGACTCTGGGCGATCTGCAAACAATGCTGATAAGCCTGCTGGGTGTGTTGGGGTGTCATAATTCGCCCGTTAATAATGGAGGGCATAGTATAATGGATAGAACAAAAATTTGAGTGTATTCATGAAAAATGCCGAGCTTTACTGGCGTAATGGTCAGCCTGTTAGTGCCCAGTTTGATGATATTTACTTTTCCGCGGAAGACGGGCTACAGGAAACCGAGCATGTTTTTCTGGCCGCCAATGATTTGCCCCGGCGCTGGCAGGGTGTGGAAAAGTTTGTTATCGGTGAAACCGGCTTTGGCAGTGGCCTGAATTTTTTTACCACGGTAATGCACTGGCTAAACACCACCGGCCCTAATCAGCAGTTATTTTATTATTCTGTCGAGTTGTTTCCTTTTCGCGGCGAAGATTTAAAACGTGCCATTTCCCTGTGGTCAGAATTTGAGTCCTTGCTGGAAGCCTTTATGCCCCAGTATCCGCCGGCGATTGAGGGCAGTCATCTTATCCGGCTTTATGATGGTCGCGTCACCCTGTGTTTAATGCTGGGGGATGTGGAGGATTTTTTGTGCCGTAGCCGGATTCAGGTGGATGCCTGGTATCTGGATGGTTTTGCACCTTCTGCCAATAGTCGCATGTGGAGTCAGGATGTTTTTAATCACATTGCCCGATTAAGTAAAGCCGGCGCGACCTTCAGCACTTTTACCGTGGCCGGCTTTGTACGCCGTGGATTACAGGCCGCAGGTTTTGAGGTGAAAAAAATCGAGGGCTTTGGTCGCAAGCGCCATATGCTGGCAGGCCGTTTGCCACAGGCGGTTGAACCCGCCAAAAGCAGACCCTGGTTTTACTTACCATCCCCGAAACATCATAAAAAAGCGGTGATTATCGGTGCCGGTATTGCCGGTTTAACAACCGCTCATGCACTGCTTAATCGTGGCTGGCAGGTGGAATTGATTGAACAGAATCCATCGCCTGCCATGCAGGCTTCCGGTAATCCTCAGGGGCTGGTTATGCCCAAATTCAATCTGCAGGCATCCCGGGATAATGATTTTTACAATACGGCTTTTTTATATGCCATTGCCCGGCTCAATCAATTAAAAAAGCAGGGTTTTAAGGATTGGCAGCAAAGTGGCATATTAAAACTGGCTCGCACAAAGCGGCAGGCCGGGCAGCTTGCGGATATGAATCCCATTGAGGGTTTTGTAAAAGCCCTGAGTGCCGCTGAGGCCAGCCAGATTGCCGGCCTGGATTTACAGGATGCGGCCCTGTGGTTTCCCTCTGCCGGTTATTGTTCACCGGCCAGTCTTTGTGATTATCTTTTTACGACCATGGCTGAGAGTGTATCGGCCCATTTTAATACGCAGATTGATCGTCTGGAATATCAACAGCAATGGAGGCTGTTTCAGCAGGGCCATCTTGTCACTGAGGCGGATATTATTATTCTGTGTAATGCCTATCAGGCCAGCGTTTTTCGTCACACATCCCATCTGGATATTCAGCCCGCCCGCGGGCAGGTGAGCCTGCTGGCAGAAAACACTCTCAGCCAATCTCTTGCCTGTCCCATTGCCTATGAGGGTTATGTTATACCGGCGGTGCAGGGGCGGCACCTGTGTGGTGCATCCTTTATTGCCGGCGATAATGATTGCCAGCCGCGGGATAAAGAAGACAGGGAAAATATCCAGATGCTGTCCCAGGTGCTGCCCGTGTTTAAGGAGGATGAAGCAGCGCTATCCAGTCGGGCATCTGTGCGGGCGGTCAGTCGTGATCGAATGCCTCTGGTGGGACCTGTTGCCAGTCTGGAATTGTTGCAGAACAGCTATCATGATTTATACAAAGGCAGGCCGGATGCCTGTTATCCAGCATCGAAATATTATCCCGGCCTGTATATCAATGCCGCCCACGGTGCCCGTGGCCTTGTTTCCAGTTTTTTATCGGCCGAGATTATTGCCGCTCAATTGAATAATGAACCATTACCTGTATTATCTGACGTTGC
>JALTRC010000616.1 GCA_026998145.1 Gammaproteobacteria bacterium | reverse complement strand
CGCCAGATATTATGATGTGCGCTGTAGTTAACCGCATTTCCCCGCTGATTCTTGCCCCATATCCAGACATCTTCAACCAGATTATAAATGCATCCCATGGAGTGATCGATTGTACCGACACCCAGTCTGCCATATATGCCGGTTCCCTTAACCACAGAATAATCCGCATTGCGTAAACTGCTCGGGGTAAAAAAGGTTAGTCCATAAACAATTACATACTGCACTTTTTGTGTTTTAGTCCCGAGAGTAAAGCCCCCCTCAATAAATACCTTACCAGGATTGAGTGCACGTACAATGGTTGGGTTGTTTTCATCTATGCCAGACATGAGTTGATCAGAGCGAGGAATTGATGTGCCATTTTCTGTCGTGCTACGTAAACCTCCATTTACGGCCAGCGAATAGTTACCATCCAGCAGGATTAGGCCATCACCTGGCTGCATTTGTGATACTGCATAACTGAATGTTCTGCAGGGAGCTGTTTGTACGCAGTTGCCGCTATCCGTACCATCTGGTGCCATGTATATCTGATTGTTGCCCATAATGGCATCAAAATTTGCATCCGTATAGGGGACTCCAAAGCTGCCACTATTACTACTGGGTGGTGTTGTAATGGTTAGAATAGTGCTCTGGGTTGAAATATTTCCAGCATCATCGACAGCTGCTATTCGGTACTGGTAGGTTGTTCCAGCTAGCACTGAAGTATCACTAAAAGATGTTGAAAGCTGATCACCAATTTGAGTCGAATTTCTGTATACATAATAGTGGGTGACGGCAACATTATCTGAAGAGTCATTCCAGCTGATATTTATACTGCTTGAAGTGTTTGAAACAATAGCAAGACCAGTAGGCGTAGAAGGAGCGACGGTGTCTGAGTTGTTAATCGATGGTGTATTAACAGAGAGGGTATTACTAGTGCTGGTATTGCTGGCTTCATCAAAGGCAACAATATTATATTGATAATTAGTATTTTCACTAAGAGCTGTGTGTGTATAAGAGTTTTGTGTGACTGTGTCGATTAAAACAGAATTAGAGTAAATTTTATAGCCGACTACAGCAACATTGTCAGTGGATTCCGTCCATTGCAATTGAACCCGCGAAGGAGAAAGGCTGACAACTGTTAAATTAGAAGGTTTTGATGGGGCTGTTGTATCTATTTCAGAAGAGGCTGCTGATGGAATGCCAGCTGCTGTTGGATTTATAGCCGAAAAATCTTCACTGCTGCCTGTACAGGCGCTAAGCGACCCCAAGATTAAAATAAATGGAATAAGACGAAATCTATATTGCTTGGACATGATAGCACCCTGAAACTGATCACCAGTTAGTAAATTACCTAATAAATTAATGTGTATCTGAACGCGATACGGATGGGGTCAATTACGTGCTGTTAACATTTACACGAAGTATATTTGTCATATAAAAGAATAACTGTGTCATGGTTCAAGAAAATCCTCCCCCATTTGGGGGGAGGTAAATAAATATGGCTAATCTGCTTCAATCAATCCTGTTTTATTAGCGGAGCTTGATTGACTTTTATTTTAACTATATGATTTATAAGTTAATTTTCAAATGCGCCAATATCTATAGCTGCTCCACCTGGACGAGCATTGCCTGCAATGTCAGTATTTGGTGCATTGGCTGTTGATAAGCTGTTTATACCACTGTCAATCGCATCGGATCCTGTCGCTAGAGTATAATCATTGTTCCCAGGGTCGCTCAGGATACTGCCAATATTGCTTTCAATGGAGGAGTCGGAGTAAATTCCGGACCAGCTAGTATAGCTAATGGTAGTCGCTTCGCCATCCTGTGAAAAATCACAGCCTGAGCTGTAGATGTTTTTATCTGATACCAGATTGCTATGTCCTGAGGCGATACAGCCCCCAGCGTTATTCATGATGATATTATTAAAGAAAATGTGTCCGCCAATATCGTCACTTAACTTGATTCCCCAGCTACCATTGTTAACTAGAGTATTATTGATAAAACTTAAACGGGCGACACCAGCAGAAGCATCAATCCGGAAGCCTCGAATGCCATGACGGCCATTACCGTATATGAGGTTATTAATAAATACAGAATCATACAGGCCATCGGCGTCTACACCACTTTGGGTATTGTCATAAAAAATATTGCCATCGATGATTATATTGCTATGTAATCCATCGCCACCATTACTGCTATCACCATTAAAATGCAGTCCATTTTTAGCATTGTTATAGCTACGATTCCCTTTAATTATTGTGTTATCAGAGCCGGCATTGGACAGGTAAATACCATGGCTTGTTTGTGATCCATAAGT
>JALTRC010000615.1 GCA_026998145.1 Gammaproteobacteria bacterium | reverse complement strand
TGCAAGACGAATAAAAATATAGCCCATTACTCCATCCAGAGAGTGTTATCGGGTATACTAAGCCAATCATTTTTCAGGGGATTTTCATGAGCGAAGCCGATACATACGATTCGTCAAATATAACGGTATTAAAAGGCCTGGAGGCTGTACGCAAGCGTCCGGGTATGTATATTGGTGATACGGATGATGGCACCGGATTACACCATATGGTGTTTGAGGTGGTGGATAACTCCATCGATGAAGCTCTGGCAGGACATTGCTCGGAAATCAATGTGCGCATACATTCAGATATGTCGGTTTCCGTATCGGATAATGGCCGCGGTATTCCGGTAGATATCCATGAGGAAGAGGGTAAATCCGCCGCTGAAGTGATTATGACCGTATTACATGCGGGCGGTAAATTTGATGATAATTCCTATAAGGTTTCCGGTGGTTTGCATGGTGTGGGTGTATCGGTGGTTAATGCCCTGTCTGATAAATTGCAATTAACCATTAAGCGCGATGGCAAGGTTTATGAGCAGGAATATCATTTAGGTGAGCCGGTGGCGCCCATGAAGGCGGTTAAAGATACGGATGAAACCGGCACCCAGCTACGTTTCTGGGCCAGTGATGAAATATTCACCAATATCGAATACCACTACGATATTCTGGCAAAACGCCTGAGAGAACTGTCTTTTCTGAATTCCGGTGTGCGGATTGTGTTAAGCGATGATCGAACCGACAAGCAGGATGTGTTTGAATATGTGGGTGGCATCAGCTCTTTTGTAGAGCATCTCAATAAAAATAAAACCCCTTTGCATGAACCTGTGCTGTATTTTTCAACCGAAAGAGATGGCATGGGCGTGGAAGTGGCCATGCAGTGGAATGATTCCTATCAGGAAAATGTGTACTGTTTTACCAATAATATTCCCCAGCGTGACGGGGGGACTCATCTGGCTGGCTTCCGTTCAGCCTTAACCCGTTCCCTGAATCAATACATTGAAAGTTCTGGTATTGCTAAAAAAGCCAAGGTGAATACCACCGGTGATGATGCCCGTGAAGGCCTGATGGCCGTATTATCGGTGAAAGTACCGGATCCCAAATTCTCATCTCAAACCAAGGATAAGCTGGTTTCGTCAGAGGTAAAGTCGGCAGTTGAATCTGCCATGAGTGAAAAGCTCCATGACTTTCTGCTGGAAAACCCGGTTCAGGCCAAAGCGATTACTTCCAAAATAATGGAAGCGGCCCGCGCCCGTGAAGCAGCCCGTAAAGCCAGGGAAATGACCCGCCGTAAGGGGGCCCTGGATATTGCCGGCCTGCCCGGAAAGCTGGCAGACTGTCAGGAAAAAGACCCGGCCTTATCCGAGCTGTATCTGGTGGAAGGGGATTCGGCGGGTGGATCCGCCAAACAGGGGCGGGATCGCCGTACCCAGGCAATATTGCCATTAAAGGGTAAAATTCTGAATGTGGAAAAAGCCCGTTTCGATAAAATGCTGCAATCGGCCGAAGTAGGAACACTAATTACAGCGCTGGGCTGCGGTATCGGCAAAGATGAATATAATCCGGATAAAATGCGTTACCACCGTGTCATTATTATGACCGATGCGGATGTGGATGGCTCCCATATCCGCACCCTGCTGTTAACCTTCTTTTATCGTCAGGTGCCTGAGTTAATCGAACGGGGTTATATCTATATTGCCCAGCCTCCCTTGTATAAAGTGAAAAAAGGCAAGCAGGAGCGTTATGTAAAAGATGATGAAGAATTAAACAGTTATTTACTGACGCTTGCTTTATCTAATGCCCAGCTATTTGTGGAACAGGGCGTACCACCGATTAAAGACACCGCCCTGGAAGATTTGGCTCGCCGTTATATGAGTGTAAAAACATTGTTGAAACGTCTGGCTCGCCGTTATGATGAAAATGTGCTGGAACAGTTGATTTATATGTCCTCGCTGGATGAAGCGGCTTTGAAAGATCCGCAAAAAACCCGAGAATTTTCTGATAAGTTATTGAATTTATTGGAATTAAATGCGGGCGCAGGGGTGACCTATAAAATTGAAAGTGGCAAGTCTGAAGAAGGGGATTACCAGCAGATAAAAGTGGTACGTCAGATACACGGCCTGGATCATGAGTGTGTTTTTGATGAAACCTTCTTCCTGTCATCGGAGTATCAGATAATAGCGGATCTCAGCAATAAGCTGGACGGCCTGTTTAATGAAGGGGCTTATATTCAGCGGGGCGAAAAAACCTTTGAAGTCAGCCGCTTTGATCAGGTGATCGACTGGTTATTTGCCGAAGCCCGGAAAGGCATGAATATTCA
>JALTRC010000614.1 GCA_026998145.1 Gammaproteobacteria bacterium | reverse complement strand
AATGTATCCGGCCGGCAATTTCACAGCGCCGATTTTTACGATCGAGTGGTTGGGCAGGTCAAAAAATATCATTTGCCACCGGAATTACTGGAGCTGGAAATCACGGAAAGTATTTTGATGGATAATCAACAGAAAACCATCGAAATAATCGATCAGCTGGATGCCTATGGTTTTAGAATTGCTATCGATGATTTTGGCACCGGCTATTCATCCTTAAGTTATTTACGCCGTTTTAGAATTGATACGTTAAAAATTGACCAGTCATTTGTCCGCGATGTCATCGATGATCCGGATGACGCAGCCATCACCTCGGCCATTATTGCCATGGCCCATAGCCTGAAACTGGACATAGTAGCAGAAGGGGTTGAGAATCATCAGCAGCTGGATTTTCTGCTGGAGAAAAACTGTCAGCTGGTGCAGGGGTATTTTTTCAGCCGACCTTTGCCGGCAGATGAAATGAGTCAGTTGCTGGTAACAGGTTTGCAGGCTGTGGGTCTGTGAATTTCCAGCACAAAGGCATGGCGGCACATAGCGGCGAAAAGCGGCATGTATAACGGCTTAATGGTTTTCGTTCAGTAGTAAACAAAATCCTGTACCCCAGCACTACTGCATCAGGTATTTAAATGCATTCATCTAAAACATAAAGAAAAGCATTCCTATTTGTGAATAATTCTCACTAAGCCTGTGTAATATGCCAGTGTATAAGCGCCTGTTTATATAGCTTTATTGAAATGCTTATGCTGCATAAATCTTTTCTATTCCTCTATCGGAAACTTCAATTTTAAAAGCCACTTATTGAGTAGAGAAAAACTGCGTAAAGGAGTATCTTTACCAGCGCATAAATATTCTGTGTACAGCTTCGGCTGGCGTAAACAGAATATGCGGTTTTATCAGCTCGAACTGATGAGCCAAAACAAACAAAATGCATAAGCATTATCCGCTTCGGAGGAATATCAATGACGGATGTCGTCGCAACAAACGAGACTATTCTGGTAGTCGGTGGCGGTGTAAGTGGTATGACCACTGCACTGGAAGCTGCTGAGGCCGGCAAGCAAGTCATACTGGTCGAGAAACGACCTTATGTCGGTGGCCGCATCAGCCAGCTGTACAAGTACTTTCCAAAACTGTGTTTCCCTACCTGTGGTCTGGAAATCAATCAGCGCCGTACCAAAATGAATCCAAACATCACGGTTTTGACCATGGCAGAAGTGGCATCATTATCGGGAGCATCCGGTGATTACACGGCTACTGTTAAAATTAGCCCTCGCTATGTGAATGAAAACTGCACAGCCTGTGGTGCCTGTGAAGATGCCGTCGAAGCGGAATTCGATGATGAATATAATTATGATCTGGGCAAGCGCAAGGGTGCATACCGCGCTCACAGGATGGCCTACCCGGAACGTTTCGTGATTGATCCTGCCATTATCGGCACAGACGACGCGACTAAGGCCAAAGAGGCCTGTCAGTTCGATGCCATTGATCTGGACATGCAGGAAGAAACGGTTGAACTGAAAGTGGGCGCTGTGGTTTATGCCACCGGCTGGCGTCCGTTTGATGCCAATAAGATTCAGCCTTATGGTTATGACCGTTTTGATAATGTCATCACTTCCGTTGAATTTGAGCGCATGAATGACCCAATGGGTCCCACAGGCGGTAAGATTCTGCGTCCTTCCGATGGCAAAGAAGCCAAAGATATTGCTTTCATTCAGTGTGCCGGTTCCCGTGACCGTAACTACTTAAAGCATTGTTCACGTATTTGCTGCATGGCCAGTCTGAAGCAAACGACCTATGCCAGCGCGGCCGGTGCCAAATCCACGATTTATTACATTGATATTCGTGCCATTGACCGTTTTGAAGACTTCTACAAAAACGTTCAGGCGGATGAGAATGTGTCTTTCATTAAATCTAAAGTGGCTTTTATCACGGAAGAGAAAGACAGCAAGAACCCAATTCTTAATGGTGTAGATACTGAAGGCTACAACCGTTATGCAACGCCTCACGACCTGGTAGTGCTGGCCGTGGGCATGGAGCCAAGTGTGGATGCTACAACGCTGCCGGATGATGTTAGCGTAAATGAGCATGGCTTCATTGAGAATGATGGTACTAACGGCGGCATCTTTGCAGCCGGTTGTGCAACTGATGCGCTGGACGTGAACCGTGCGGTTCAAAGTGCAACAGCCTGTGCATTAAAGGCCATCCAGGTTGTTAACCGCGTTGCTGGATCGGAGGGCTAAACAGTGGCAGACGAAATTTTAATAGGTGCATACATCTGTAAGGGTTGTGGACTGGGCGATCGCCTGGACTG
>JALTRC010000613.1 GCA_026998145.1 Gammaproteobacteria bacterium | reverse complement strand
CCACCCATTGAACCTGACTGGGACAGAGAAGTTTTTTCCAGGCGGATATTAGGTAATAAAGGAATGGGATGGTCAAAAGCTGCCCACATATAGGTTTCAGACTTCGATCCAAAACCCAGATCCGTATTCATATCAATATTAGTGCTACCTGCATCGGTAGAAGAAAAATCACCGGAAGGGTCATGATTCCAGGAGCCACCACCCACATACAGACCTAAAAAATCGGCTGATGCCGCTGAGCTAACCAAAGCCAGCCCCAGGCCGGCAGCTGAAATAAACTTACGCATAAAAAACTCCACTCTTATTGATATTGAGCTGATTATAGATGAAGGAAATCAGGAATACATAGGATATGTCTATGATATTTTAAAAAACGATGACATATCAGGCATTTAAGCCGTTGCCTTCATCTTTTTGTGTTTTTAAATTCAGGTATACTGAGGCAAAAATAACAATGCCCTGAATTATGTCCAAAGCCATAAAATCCAGCCTTTTCTTCCTGTTCAGCATTTTTTATCCCGCCCTGTTGCAGGCCGGCCCTTACCTTTCCCTGTCCCCGGCGCAGATCGAAATCGTCACCTCTGCCGATACCGGCAAACCCCTGATGCTTGATCTTCGTTTAGGCTATGCATACCAGGCTCATCAAATTGAACTGGTGGCAATGCAAAGCACAAAGGCCGACAGCATTAATCTGTTAACTATTGACGCCCCTTCAGCAAAATCCATTTTATACCGTTATTCATCAGAGCCCTACGGGCGCTTAAAAAGCTATCTGATTCTGGGGGCCAGCCAGATTGATATTCGCTCCTCTTACCCGGGCAGCAATGATGTGGCCGAAACCTATTCAGGTGCCAGCGTTGGCATTGGTTTTGAGGAAGCCTTTAAAAGCATCCCGCGACTTAAAATGAAATTTGACTGGATCAAATTATATAAAGGCCGGGATCTGGATATTAATACCATGAGCCTGGGTTTACGCTATGAATTTTAAAATCATCAAGCTGTTGTTTATTGCGCTTATGCTGCCGATTTTATTTTCATGCAGTGACCCGGAAAACGAAACACCTCTGGTCAACCAGATAAGGGTGGCCAGCCAGGATATTATCGCCATCAACTTTCCTGCCGATACGGAAACCATACTGTCGGTTGATAGTGAATATTCCTTTAAGCTAGAGGGCTTAAAATCCAATGGTCTGGACAGGGTTAATATTAATCAGAATATTATCTGGTCATTATCTACCGGAGCCAACAGTACGATTAATCAGGATGGCAAACTCAGCGCCGCAGGCACAGCAGAAAATATTACGGTTACGGCACAATTTGGTTATTTAACGACATCAATTGATATTCGAATATCCGCCGCCAAATTTGATCAGGTAATTGCCTTGCATGAAGCGGATATTTCCATTGAGATGTGCCAGACGCAAAATATCATTCCCATTGGCCGCTATATTGATGCCAGTGGCAATGAAGAAATACGCCCGGTTGATAGCACGATTATCAATTCCATTGAATGGAATGCACTTGATAGCCAGAGCAACCCATCCCAGAGCGCCTTTATTAAAACTCTGAACACACAAACATCATTAACGGCTCTGGCAGCGGGCGATATTAAAATCACCGCCACAGCCTTATCGCTTTTCAGCGGCAATGAAACCACATCCGAGGCATTTGATTTAAGCATTGGCAATCATCTTAGCCTGCTGAAAATCTGCAATGCCAGCGCCAGTGATTTAAGTACATGCAGCTTAAACACCATCGATATCGAACAAAATAACAGTCTCGCCATTATGGCCGTAGGCCGTTATTTAAACACCGATGGTAGCAATCAGGACATTAATATTACGGCTGCAACTAAATGGGGATTAACCGATTCAAGCGTGCTTAGCCTCCAGCTTTCCAGCGATCAACAGCAGCTTAATATCACTGGCAATATAGCCGACAACAGCACAAGCCTGTCGTTTGCCTGCGGCGACATAGAGCAGAATATACAAAGCCTTGATGTCAGTCAGGGTATTGTCCTGGATGAAGCGATTAGCTGTGCACCCGGCGATCTAAACTGCCTGCAGGGCACTGCCATTATTAATGTCAATGCACTGCAAATCAGCAGTCTTGAGGTTAAGGTGAATGGCACGGCGATCAGCCATAATCAACTGTTCAGTCTTAGCAGTCGCCCAGCAGACATCACACTTCAGGTCAATGGCAACTTTGCCGATAACAGCAGCCGGGATCTAAGCAATGATGGGGATTTAACTTATCAGTTAATCGCCACCCAGCCAGCAGTTGTCGAAGCAGTAAGCGGCAGCCCCGGCGTTTACCGGGTATTAACGGCCGGTACAGCAGAGATACAGATACAGTATCAAAGCAGCGTTTTTATCGCTCTTATTCGCATTCCTTAAATAACTCTACTTGATTAAATAGCCGAAGTCGGATACATTGCGCCCGCCTTTAAGGCACCCCCCTTAATTGAGAGAGTGAGTATATTATGGATGCAACAGCCATATTGGCCATCTTAAGCGTAGTCGGTTGTGTAATCGTTTTTACCGTACTGGGTATTCGCATTACACATTTGATGAAAACCTGCCAGTCTGAAGACTAATCCGCAGATCATCAAACTGAAAAGCCCGCCTGGATTATCCGGCGGGCTTTTTTTGTGTTCGGTATTATTTTTCTGCCTGGGCATACATTTTCTGTTTAAAGTCCCCGATAGGGGACTTTAAAATCACCCTGACTGGCAGCATTGTGGATGGGCGCTGATATAACAGGCGAAACCAGTATAATGGACAATATAAAACACTGGGCCAGTTTCAATAACACATTCATGGCAAAAACCCCGAATAATCTTTAGACATTTATGCAGGTCGATATTACATATCCATGCATCTAAAGTATGTGGGTTTACGCACTTAAAGAACCAGTGCTTTTAGAATATTGAAATTGATAACAATAGAGTGTGCAGCAGATCAGATTAAAGCCATTATTTGTAAACCACATTCACCTGTGATTCACCGGCCAGCTCCTGCAAACGTTTAATGAGTTCGTCACTGGGCTGCACCCGCCAGTCTTCACCTAAATTTAACATGGCGGTAGCATGTTGTTTTTTGTAGCGTATCCACACAGGGCAACTACCTTCTCTAAACGGATTAAGCAGCTGATTTAATTCGCCGATAAAACCATTGGCCGCCTGCTGTTCATCCAGCTGAATTTCCAGCCGCTGGGCAAAACGCTGGCGGGCTTCGGTAATGTCGTAGATGGTTTCAGCGGTAATTCGATAGCCGCCAAAATAATCATCATAGGCGACCTTGCCTTCCACAATAATGAGTTTGTCTTTATTGAGCAGGTGGCCGTACTGTTCGTATTTTTCTTCAAATATTCTGGCTTCAATGCGGGCGGTTTTATCATCCAGCTCAACACTGACAATCTTGCTGCCATTTTTCATTTTGCGCACCCGCATGCCAATCATCAAACCGGCGAGCTTAAATTCCCGGGCATTTTTCTGTGACATATAACCGCCGCCGGGATTGTTTTCCACCAGACCATCCAGATCCCCCAGCGGGCAATCCGTAAAACGGCGCAGCTCTTTGACATACTGGTTAATGGGATGGCCGGTTAAATATAAACCCAGGGTTTCTTTTTCCAGAGTCAGGCGCTGCTCGTCATCCCATTCCTTGATGGTGACTTCATCAATCGGCGCCATGCTGTCTGCTGCGGTAGATGAGCCGAACATATCGTCCTGCCCCACCATGGCATTTTTCTGATACTGCTCCGCCAGCTTGATGGCCTCCGGCAGACGCGCCATCAGGCTGGCCCGGTTAGGCCCCAGGGCATCCATGGCACCGGCTTTGACCAGCGACTCCATCACCCGCTTATTCACCTTGCGCCCTTCTACCCGGCGGCAGAAATCATACAGATCCTGATAGGGGCCATTGGCATTACGCTCTTCAATAATGCCCAGCAGGGCCGACTCACCCACACCTTTAATGGCACCCAGACCAAATAATACCTGGCCATCTTCCGGCACATTAAATTTTAAAATCGAGCGATTAATATCCGGTTTTAAAACCTCCAGCCCCATGCGCCGGCAATCTTCAACCAGCACCACCACCTTGTCGGTATTATCCATATCCGCCGATAACACCGCCGCCATAAACTCGGCCGGGTAATGGGCTTTTAACCAGCAGGTTTGATAAGACAGCAGGGCATAGGCGGCCGAGTGGGATTTGTTAAAACCGTAGCCGGCAAATTTTTCCACCAGATCGAAAATTTTCATGGCCAGCTCGGCATCAATGCCATTTTCCTTGGCACCCTGAGCAAATACCGCTCGCTGCTCCGCCATGACCTCCGGCTTTTTCTTACCCATGGCCCGGCGCAACATATCCGCACCGCCCAGGGTATAACCGGCCAGCACCTGGGCAATCTGCATAACCTGCTCCTGATACAGAATAATGCCGTAGGTGGGTTCTAAAATCGGTTTTAAGGATTCATGCTGATACTGGGCATCGGGATAGGAAACCGCTTCCCGCCCATGCTTACGATTAATAAAGTTATCCACCATGCCCGACTGTAGGGGGCCGGGCCGGAACAGGGCCACCAGTGCGATAATATCTTCAAAGCAATCCGGTTGCAGACGCTTGATGAGATCCTTCATGCCGCTGGATTCCAGCTGGAAAATCGCCGTGGTTTCTGCCGCCAGCAGCAGAGTAAATGCCTGCTTGTCATCCAGCGGCAGCAGATTCACATCCAGATCCTGCTGATCTGCGTGACGGTCTTTAATATTCTGCACCGCCCAGTCGATAATGGTGAGAGTACGCAGGCCCAGAAAGTCGAACTTCACCAGACCGATGGATTCCACATCATCCTTATCAAACTGGGTGACAATGCTCTGGCTGCCCTGTTCACAGTACAGCGGAGTGAAGTCGGTGAGCAGCGACGGGGAAATCACCACCCCCCCCGCATGTTTACCCGCATTACGGGCCAGCCCTTCCAGTGACAGACACATGTCCAGCATATCCCGCACATCGTCTTCATTGTTATAGGCATTAGCCAGATCTTCCGATTCCTCCAGCGCCTTGCTCAGGGTCATGCCGATTTCAAAGGGAATCATCTTGGCGATGCGATCCACAAAGCCATAGCCCAGCCCCATCACCCGCCCCACATCCCGGGTCACCGCCTTGGCCGCCATGGTGCCGTAGGTGATAATCTGGGAAACCCGATCACGGCCATAATGCTCGGCCACATAATCGATTACCCGGTCGCGGCCTTCCATGCAGAAATCCACATCGAAATCCGGCAGGGATACCCGCTCCGGGTTGAGGAATAGCAGATCAAATTCAATCGGGTCAAGATCGGTAATCAGCATGGCATAGGCCACAATGGAGCCGGCACCGGAACCCCGCCCCGGCCCCACGGGAATATTGTTATCTTTGGACCACTGGATAAAATCCGCCACAATTAAAAAGTAGCCGGGAAAGCCCATCTCGCAGATCACATCCAGCTCGGTTTGCAGGCGATCAAAATAGACCTTGCGTTTGGCTTCCCGTTCGGGGTCATCCTTGTCGATTAGGATCTGCAGGCGTTTTTCCAGCCCGTCAGTGGCGACCTTACGAAAATAACTGTCGGTGGTTTCCCCTTCGGGGATGGGAAACTCCGGTAGAAAACTTTCCCCCAGACGCACCGTGAGATTACAGCGCATGGCAATCTCAACCGTATTTTCCAGTGCTTCGGGAATATCGCTGAACAGCTCCAGCATTTCCGCTTCGCTGCGCAAATACTGCTGATCGCTATAACTTTTAACCCGGCGGGGATCATCCAGGGTACGCCCGTCATGGATACACACCCGCACCTCATGGGCTTCAAAATCCTTCTGTTCCAGAAAACGCACATCATTGGTGGCCACCACCGGCGCCCCATTGGCCAGCGCCAGATTCACTGCCGCGTGCAGATAAGCCTCCTCATTTTCACGGCCCGTACGTTGCAGCTCCAGATAATAGCGATCCGGGAAAATACTCTGCCAGGCCTTTAAAAGCTCGGCGGCCTGAATCAGATTACCTGCCAGCAGCGCCTTGCCCACATCCCCTTCTCGGCCACCGGACAGGGCAATAATCCCCTCATTCATCTCCCGCAGATTTTCCACCGTCACAATGGGTATGCCATTATGCTGCCCCTTGGTATAGGACTCGGAAACCAGCCGGGTAATATTGTTGTAACCCTGATTGTTCTGACACAGCAGCACCATGCGAAATGGCGGCTCCGTATCCGCTGCCGGCCGCACCCATACATCCACTCCCACAATGGGCTTGATACCGGCCGCAATAGCCGCCCGGTAGAACTTCACCATGGCAAACAGATTACTTTGATCGGTTAAGGCCACCGCCGGCATATTTAACTCGGCGGCTTTTTTCATCAGGGATTTAATGCGCACCATGCCATCGACCAGAGAGAATTCACTGTGCAGGCGAAGATGAATAAAGCGGGGTTTCATGTGGATGATGCTACCTGATATTTTATTTAAGAAGTATTTGTAACTTATTGTTTATTATTTGTATTTTGTTATTTCATATTGTCTTGTTATGGGGTTTTAAGAGTGACTCTTAATCAACCGGGCAAATCGGGGATTAAGCCTGTCTGCCATTTTGAGCTGTATTTTAGCCTGAAACGGGGGTTGGTTTCCCACTTTAATTGGGTGAACTCCGGCTTATTTTGGGTTTGATTTCCACTTTGCTTAAAAAGTGGTCAGTTTTGGGGATTGTGGTTTGTGCTGGCCTGGCCGGGTGTTTTAGATGTACTTTAAGATATTGTTTTAAGTGATTGTTATTTTTAGTTTTTTATTTTATATGGGGGCTGATTGAGTGGTATGTTCTAGTTTTGTGTTTACTGGGGCGGTATTGCAAGGTTTGGTTTTGTGGTTTCGCCTGTTGGCGACCTACTTCTTTATCAACAGCGATAAAGAAGTAGGCAAGAAAACGCCGCCCCAGCATCTCAGCCCCGCAAAAAGCGCGGGGTGCTCACAAAATAGCACACTGAAAACGGGCGCTGCGGAACTCACAAATTGAAAAGCAAATTTGCTCAGACATCCACAGCCCTGATCCGTTTTCAGCGCACTATTTTGTGAC
>JALTRC010000612.1 GCA_026998145.1 Gammaproteobacteria bacterium | reverse complement strand
GAACTTAATATCCCCGGCGAACCGATTATTGCCATGGAAGGGGACAGGGTTGAAATTACCCTGGTTAACACCCTGAACACAGATCATAATTTTGTCATTGACGGCATGGTGGACAGCGGTATTGTGCCTGGTGGCAGCAGTAAAACATTTAGCTTTACCGCCGGCGCTCCCGGCACCTATATGTTTTATGACAATGCCAACAGCAACTACAACCAGTTATTAGGCCTGCATGGGGCCGTGGCCATTATGCCGGCCGGCAGCTCCAATGAGCTGTATCCGGGCAGCCGTACCTTTGTCAAACAGCAGTTCTGGCTGTTCCATGATATTGATCCGGCCTGGCATGATCGTCTGCGCCGCGGCCTGACACCCAATACAGCCTATGTGCCCCGCTACTTCACCTTGAATGGGCTTGGAGGGCGACCACCCGGCGCACCGGGCAATACCGACCCTAATGTCAATAACATGATTGACCCCCGCTCTGCCCTGCACGGCAGTATTGGTGACCGAACATTAGTGCGTATTCTCAATGCGGGCCTGGCATCCCAGTCTGTACACACCCACGGTAACCATATGGAATGGTTATCCGAAAACGGTCAAATTCGCCCGGACGTATGGGAAAAGGATTGCCTGTATCTGGACGGCAACCGGGGCATACTGGATGTTATCTACCCGTTCGATGTTCCACCCGACTCCTGGCCACCTGCCACCAAGGGCGAGTACCCCATGCATCTGCACTCTGAAATGTCGCAGACAGCCGCCGGTGGTTATTACATGTTCGGTGCCATTACCGACATCTTTTTTGAGTAAGGGGGAGCAGCAATATGAAATTCAATAAAAAGAACACAATTCAACGGGCCATTCAAACCATGCGCCGTGGCGGTGGTGGAGGCGGCGGTGGCATGGGCGGCGCCTGTTATGTATATGATGAGAATCAACGCCCCAATGACACGCTGGTTACCCCGGACGTAGTGTATAACCGAAGCATTGACATGCGCATTCCCCTCACTATGGATGATGGCAGAACCATTAATATGTGGGGATTTGCTGACGGCAATGGCGGCATGGGAGGCGGCGGCACCTTCCCGTCTCCTGCTATGCGCGTCACCCAGGGGCAGATTGTTCATTCCGTACTCACGGTCAATATGATGTGGGCTCATACCATCCACCATCATGGTATCGAACCTGGCTATGAAAGTGACGGGGTTGGCCATATCAGCTTTGATATTCAGGGCAATACCTTCACCTACCAATGGCGCCCCATGCATGCGGGCACCTACTTTTATCACTGCCATGTGAATACCGTACTCCATGCAGAAATGGGCATGTACGGAGCGCTGATCGTCGATCCACCGGAAGGCATTGGCACATTGTATGAAAACGGCCCCAAATATGATCTGGAATGCTTCTGGGTAGTGGATGAGATTGATTCATCCTGGCACACCCTGCCCTGGGATGCGGGCACTTGTGGAGCAGATGTGGGCTTAAATGACCTTAACCCGGATTATTTTGTGATTACCGGCGTGGATGGCAGCGGCACTTCTGCCTATGGAGCGGCGGCCATTTCACCTACCGTTAAGGTCGGCCAGAAATTGCTGGCGCGCTATATTTGCGCAGGTTATCACCCACAGCGGATTCGTTTTGGAGGCCTCACTGGCACAGTGCATATGTCCGATGGCCGGCCATTGCCTAATGCCATCCAGGCCACCGAACTACGAGCCCATTCTGCGGAGCGTTATGATGTGATATTTGAACCCACCGAGCCGGGGGAATATATTGTCACTACCGATATACTGCACTGGGTCAGTGGCGAAGTGCTGGGTACAACCCATGCCAAAATCACGGTTGTTCCTTAAGGATCCGCTGATTAATTTAAACGGCAGCATAGCCGTCATTCAAGGGGTGCCTCGGTGCCCCTTTTTTTATTGTGGAAGGCCAATTTTAATCCGAGCTTGCATCTTGCAGGCCGACCTTAGACGCCTGTTGCCACAAGCCGACTAACCCCTTTCTAAACGCTCTGTGCCTCCGTGCCTCTGTATCAACCCAACGCATTCTTTGCGTTCTTCGCGCCTTCGCGTCAAACAATTCCATTTTTATTACCACGATTTTTGATCGATGGTGTTAAAATAGCCCTTTGTTAATCTCAAGTGTTTCCCCCTATGTCACAACGCAAAGCAGTCGCCCTGATTTCCGGCGGCCTCGATTCCCTCCTTGCCGCCAAAGTCATGCTCGAACAGGGCATTCATGTGGAAGGTATTAATTTTTTCACCGGTTTTTGCGTGGAGGGCCATACCCATGCCATTCGCAAAAAGG
>JALTRC010000611.1 GCA_026998145.1 Gammaproteobacteria bacterium | reverse complement strand
TATCCGTCACATTATTTAACCGGCCAAAAACTGAAACTCACGTAGCCAACCGATACCGGCGAAGGCAGCTTGAGTTCGAGAAAATTCAGGCGGCTCTGCCGTTATGATATTATTCCGGACAGTAGTGGGCTTGCGCGGGAATGACTGCTGGTTTAAAAAGATTTAACCACAGAGGTCACGGAGGCTCACAGAGGTTTTTATTGTAACAATACAAAATCAGCACTTTTCTCTGTGTACCTTGTGTCAAAAACACCTTTGAACCCTTCGCGTCCTTCGTGCCTTAGCGTCAAACACCCAGCAAAAAACTATTCCAACTCCCCCCAACGCTCAAAAGCCTTTTCCAGTTCAGCCTCGGCTGCCGCCAATCGGTCGGTGATTTTGGCCACTTCCTTATGATCCTGCTGATAAAAATCCGCCTGGCTCATGGTGTCGGTGAGTTGGGTAATTTCTGTTTCCAGATCTTCAATTAACTGGGGCAGCGCATCCAGTTCCCGCTGATCCTTGTAGCTGAGTTTTTTCGCCTTTTTCGGTTCGGCTTTTGGCTGGGCTTTGGGGCTGGATTTGGCTTTGGGTTTGTCCTCAACCGGCCTTGCTTGCCTGCGCTGGTGCAGCCAGTCATCATAGCCCCCCACATACTCATTGATGACCGCATCCCCTTCATAAACAAAGGTGCTGGTAACCACATTATTCAAAAAGGCCCGGTCATGGCTGACCAATAGCAGGGTGCCCTGATATTCCAGCAGCAGCTCTTCCAGCAGCTCCAGAGTTTCCACATCCAGATCATTGGTGGGTTCGTCCATCACCAGAAAATTAAAGGGTTTGGCAAACAACTTGGCCAGCATCAAGCGGTTACGCTCACCGCCGGACAAGCTGCTCACCGGGGAATTGGCGCGCTGGGGCGGAAACAGAAAATCATTTAAATAACTCATCACATGCTTGGAGCGGCCATTGACTTCAATATTATCAGTGCCTTCGGCCAGATTATCCCGCACGGATTTAGTATCATCCAGCTCACTGCGGTGCTGATCAAAATAAGCCACTTCCAGTTTGGTGCCCCGCTTGACCCTGCCTTCATCCGGCTGGATTTCCCCCAGCAGAATCTGGATTAAAGTGGTTTTACCTACCCCGTTGGGGCCGATAATACCAATGCGATCGCCGCGCATAATGACGCTGCTGAAGTCTTTGATAATCGGCTTGCCGTCATAGCTGTGGGAAATATGTTCCGCCTCAATCACAATCTTGCCGGAGCGATCCCGGTCATTGAGCTGCATACTCACCTTGCCCTTACGCTCGCGCCTTTGCATACGCTCATCCCGCATGGCCTTAAGGGCGCGCACCCGGCCTTCATTCCGGGTGCGGCGGGCCTTTATGCCCTGGCGAATCCATTTTTCCTCCTGCGCCAGCTTTTTATCAAACAGGGAATTTTCCTTTTCTTCTGCGTGCAGGGCT
Source organism: Gammaproteobacteria bacterium (assembly GCA_026998145.1). Taxonomy (GTDB): domain Bacteria; phylum Pseudomonadota; class Gammaproteobacteria; order SZUA-229; family SZUA-229; genus JALTRC01. The sequence continues at coordinate 865 of JALTRC010000611.1, read as the reverse complement.
TCTTCCTTGTGTTTTAAATAGGCATCATAATTGCCCGGCCAGGAGCTGAGCCGGCCCCGATCCAGCTCAATAATGCGGGTGGCCAGATGGCGTAAAAATTCCCGGTCGTGGGTAACAAACAGCACACTGCCCGACCAGCTTTTTAAAAATTCTTCCAGCCAGTCAATGGCTTCTATATCCAGATGGTTGGTGGGCTCGTCCAGCAATAATAAATCCGGCTCGGTGACCAGTGTCCTGGCCAGCAATACCCGCCGCTTCAGGCCGCCGGACAGGGCAGAAAAATCATCATCCATCGGCAACTGCAAACGGGAGATAGTCGATTCGATCTGCTGCCCCAGCTGCCAGCCATCACAGGCTTCCAACTCATGCTGAATACGTTCCAGCTCGGCCATGGTTTTATCATCACACTGCTCGGCCATTTTTAAGGTGACATGGTGATAGTCTTTTAGCAGCTCGCCCACCTTATCCACACCGGAAGCCACCACATCATAAACCGAGCCCTGAATATGGGCGGGCACATCCTGAGTTAAATAGGCGACCTTAACCCCCTGCTGAAATTCCACATGACCGGAGTCGGCCTGTATAAAGCCGGCAATCAGTTTCATTAAGGTGGACTTGCCCTCCCCATTACGGCCAAGCAAACACAGGCGTTCATTGGTGTCGATTTGCAGGTTCACACCATCGAGTAAATTGGGGCCGCCAAAACCCAGTTTCACATCCCGTAAGCTCAGTAGGGCCATTGAATATTCCAGCAAGATAAAAGGCCTATTCTAACAGAGCGGGATGACAGGCCACTAATCTTATTGCTAAGATTCTCCCTTTCAATACAGGCTTACGGCTATGACTGCCCCGCTGATTTTTACCC
>JALTRC010000610.1 GCA_026998145.1 Gammaproteobacteria bacterium | reverse complement strand
CTCACAAAAAACAGCATACGCTCCCGCTGCTGGCGAATGTCGGCTGGCAGGCTCATGCTCAGAGCGCCGGAAATCCCGCCACACATCCCCAGGCAATGGAGGGTACTGGCAAAGCCGATCAGAAAAACCTGGGTAATACTCAGCGTGGTGTCCAATTTTTTCTACACATATTGATTAGGTGCAGTTATTCTAAACGTATATTGATTTTCTGCATTGATAAATCACATAAAGGACAGGCTTTATCGCAACCATTTTAATCACCGGTGCTACAGGCTTTGTGGGCCGCCAGATACTGCAAACGCTGATGCAGTTTCAGCATGCAGAATTGCGCCTGATTGCCGCCTGCCGAAATCCCGACAAATTACCCGCCAGCTTCAAAGGTGAAGTACGGGCGGGGGATTTGCGGGCCCCTGAGTATCTGGATCGTATGCTGGTCAATGTGGATATTATCTGCCACGCCGCCAGCTGGAGCAGTTACCTGCCCGGCGAAAAGCATTCCCGCAGCCTGTATTTAGACCCCAGCCTTGAACTCATCCAGCATGCCATCGAATGGCGGGTAAAACGCTTTGTGAATTTAAGCAGCATGGCCGTTACCCATATTGCCAACCGGGATAATGCCCTCTCCATGGGCCGCCCAAAACGCAGCTGGCCTATGCTCAACTGTATGCTGGCCATTGAAGATTTTATGAATGTGCATTCCGACAGCCACTGTCAGATGATTAATCTACGCGCCGGTATTCTCGCCGGCGCCGGCCTGCATAATGGCCTGCTGCCCAGCCTGCTGCATAATCTGGGCAATATCCCCGTTCCCCGCATCAAAGGTGGCTATCAATATATGCCCATTGTAGATGTGAAGGATCTGGCGCAGGCTTTTGCCCGTGCCGCCCTGGCGCCGGGGATGGGCAGCTTTGAATCCTTTAATATTACCGGGCCGGAACAGCCCAATTGCAGCCGGGTATTTGATTTTATAAAACCGCATGCTGGCCTGCCCCTGCCGCTAAAGCTGGCAAATATTTACAGCTTTTTAATGGGCCGCCTTAATAAAACGGCCTTATGGAATGAAAACCTGCTGCACCAGATGAGCAACCCGCTGATTAATATTGAGCCAGCCCGCCAGAGTCTGGGCTATGACCCGGAAGTCAGCTGGCAGGCCTCCTTACAGGTAATGATGCAGGACGCCGAATCCCGCTCTCACCCGGCCTTACAGCAGGCGATTAAACCCCTCAATTTATAATTGCCTGCCACATGCTAAGCCACACAGCCCCTCTTTAAGTCTCCCTTAAGCTTCCTCAGATCAAGACTGCCACTGAATATCGCAGATAAAAAAAACTTTATTGACTTATAAAAGTCATACGACTATCTTAGTTTTATGGAATATCAGTATTTCATACTTTAATAACTATCTAACAACCCATCAGGCCAACCACAAACGCCTGAAAGGAGAGCAGCATGTCTATCAGCAATCTGAATACCCAGCAGGACAGCCCCATTATTACCCTGAGTCAGAGCCAGCTTGATGAATGGTTTGATCAACGCCTTGATGAAAAACTGCGGGAAAAAGAAGAAAACAGAACCCCGTCCTTAAGCATTATTGCCACCAAGGGCACCATGGACTGGGCTTATCCGCCCTTTATCCTCGCTTCTACGGCAGCAGCGCTGGGCTGGGATGTGTCCATATTCTTTACCTTTTACGGGTTGAATTTACTGAAAAAAAATCTGGACCTGGAAGTCAGCCCGCTGGGCAACCCGGCCATGCCCATGAAAATGCCCTTTGGGCCGCAATGGCTACAGAATATTGATATGAATATTCCCAATGCTCTCATGGGCACCATTCCCGGCTTTGAAAAAATGGCCACTGCCATGATGAAAAAAACCACCGAAAATAAGGGTGTGGCCAGCATTGAGGAGCTGCGCAGCCTGTGTCTGGAAGCGGATGTGAAAATGGTGGCCTGCCAGATGACCGTGGATCTGTTTAGCTATGAGCAGGATGAATTTATCGATGAAGTGGCTGACTGGATCGGCGCCGCCAGCTTTTTACCGGTGGCCAAAGACTCGGATGTGTCTTTGTTTATTTAGGGGGAAGTGAAAGTTAAAAGTTGTAAGTTATATGTTTCATAAGCCCTTATGTTATTTCCGTGCTGGCTGGAATCTAAATGCCCTGTAAGACAGACCTCTGGATTCCAGCCTGCGCGCACTACTGTCCGGAATAATATCATAACGGCAGAGCCGCCTGAATTTTCTCGAACTCAAGCTGCCTTCGCCGGTATCGGTTGGCTACGTGAGTTTCAGTTTTTGGCCGGTTAAATAATGTGACGG
>JALTRC010000609.1 GCA_026998145.1 Gammaproteobacteria bacterium | reverse complement strand
GCCATGATTACCCGGATGCCCCGGAGCAGCTATCAGAAGAAACCGTATTAGGCGCTCTCAGGCCCTTGCTGGAAGATGCCGGCCGGGGCAAGCTGGGGCAGAATCTGAAATATGATATGCATGTGCTACAAAATCATGGCATCCATCTGCAGGGGGTGGCTGACGACACATTGCTGGAATCCTATGTGCTGGATTCCACCAAGCGCCACGATATGGACAGTCTGGCCAGCCGTTTTCTGGGCCACAACACCATCCATTTTGAAGATATCGCCGGCAAGGGCGCCAAACAGCTCAGCTTTAACCAGATCACACTGGAGCAGGCCGGCCCCTATGCGGCAGAAGATGCGGACATTACCCTGCGGCTGCATCAGGCCATCTACCCCCGGCTTCAGGCCATAGAGTCGCTGCACAGGGTATATCGTGACATCGAGCTGCCGCTGATGCCGGTGATTCAGCAAATCGAGCGTCAGGGGGTAAAGGTGGATGTGGAAATGCTGGCTCTGCAAAGCCGGGAGCTGGCCGAGCGTATGCTGGAGATCGAAAAGCAGGCCTTTGAGGTGGCCGGGGAAAGTTTCAATTTAGGCTCCCCCAAGCAGATTCAGGCCATTCTGTTTGAAAAGCTGGGGCTGCCGGTAATCCGTAAAACGCCCAAGGGCCAGCCCTCCACCGCCGAAGATGTGCTACAGGAGCTGGCGGACGATGGCCATGAGCTGCCGGCACTGATTTTGGAGCATCGCAGCATGAGCAAGCTGAAATCCACCTATACGGACAAGCTGCCCAAACAGGTCAATCCTGATACAGGCCGGGTGCATACCTCCTACCATCAGGCGGTGGCGGCAACTGGCCGCCTGTCCTCCTCCGATCCCAATTTACAGAATATCCCCATCCGCTCAGCCGAAGGGCGGCGGATTCGCCAGGCTTTTATCGCCGAAGACGGTTACAAATTACTGGCGGCGGACTATTCCCAGATCGAGTTGCGCATTATGGCGCATTTGTCCGGCGATACCAGTCTGCTGAATGCCTTTGCACAAGGCCAGGATATTCATAAAGCCACGGCGGCAGAAGTTTTTGGGGTGCCCCTGGATGAGGTGGAGCCGGAACAGCGCCGGGCCGCCAAGGCCATTAATTTTGGTTTGATATACGGCATGTCGGCCTTTGGTCTGGCCAAACAGCTGGGCATAGGCCGCTATGAGGCGCAGAACTATGTGGATCTGTATTTCGAGCGTTATCCGGGTGTAAAACAGTATATGGATGATACCCGCGAGCTGGCCCATGAGCAGGGCTATGTGGAAACCCTGTTTGGCCGCCGCCTGTATCTGCCGGAAATCAACTCTCGCAATGGCCAGCGCCGCCAGTATGCGGAGCGCACTGCCATCAATGCCCCCATGCAGGGCACAGCGGCGGATATTATCAAGCGGGCCATGATCCAGATGCAGCAGGCCATTGGCGAATCATCTCTGGATGCCCGTATTGTGATGCAGGTGCATGATGAACTGGTGATTGAAGTGGCCGAGGGTGATGTGGAAGCCATGAGCGCCATGGTCCATGAGCAGATGGAATCGGCCGCCGAGCTTAAAGTGCCTCTGCTGGTGGATGTGGGTGTGGGGGATAACTGGGATGAGGCTCATTAGTGGGGTTTTGACGCAGAGGCACAGAGGTCTTTGTGGGGTTGGAGCCCCATGATTAAGCTCCCCTCTTTAGCAAAGAGGGGTCGGGGGAGATTTGAAATCGTTCAGGTTAAAACGCTGTATTGATAAAAGATTCAAAGCTGAAAGTTTTTAAATCCCCCTCATTCCCCCTTTGAAAAAGGGGGAGGTTTATTTAAAAGCTGGAAATATTGTTTCCAGCCAAAAGCCCCGGAATGACCGTTATTAGCTGCTTCTCATATTTATTAATAAAAAACTCTGCGTCTCTGTGCCTCTGCGTCAAAAAATACCTGCATTTCCTTCGCATCCTTAGTACTTCTGCGTCAAAGCACACTAATACAAAGAAACCTACCACTGGTCAGCTATATTTGACTTAAGTGCAATATCAACTTAACTCTCTTACCAGCAGAAGCGTTTTTTTCATGTTTTTGTATTGCGCTAAGCCCGGCGCAAGCCCATCCGCCTCCCTGGGTGGGCAATATTGAGGTCTGTTACCCCAAGCATTCCTCAGAGTTCCCCCGGCTCTCCCAGAGCCGGGGAATTTTTAAGCCTCTCCGGCCCCGACTCATCCATACCAAACCAGTTATTAAGCACTTTAACCAGTTCTGGAACGCCCTGATTTTTTAAGGCCGAAAACATCTGTACACTGGCGTCCAGTTCAAGTTCTTTAAGGGTTTTTGTCACTTTCATCAGCGACTGACTGGCCGGGCCTTTTTTAAGTTTATCGGCCTTGGTCAACAGAATGTGGCAGGGGGTATTAAAATAACGGCACCATTCCAGCATCTGAATATCATATTCTTTCAGGGGGTGGCGAATATCCATAATCATTACCAGTCCGGCTAGCACAGGCCGCTCACTTAAATAATCTTCCATTAGTTTCTGCCATTCCCGGCGGACTTTTTCAGGGACTTTGGCATAGCCATAGCCGGGTAGATCCACCAGCCGGTAGTCCTCACCCAGAGAGAAAAAGTTAATCAGCTGGGTGCGGCCAGGTGTCTTACTGATGCGGGCCAGACCCTTTTGCTGGCACAGGGTATTGATGGCGCTGGATTTTCCTGCGTTGGAGCGGCCTGCAAAGGCAACTTCAAGGGCATCCCCTCCGGGAAACTGGCTGGCTTTGCTGGCACTGGTCAGAAAGCTGGCCTGACGATAAAGATGTTTCATATTAAAGCGCTATATCAATAAATTGGCGAAATATTACCCTGAAAGCGCTGAATCTGCACTTTTTAAGCCTGTGCAAATTGCCGAAAACGCCCATCTGTTGTAGACTTGCGCCACTTTTTAAACGGCTCGATTACCATACTGTGTAAATACCGGCATGGGGCTGTTTGAGATATGTAATGTGTGACAATCACTAGATGCCTTATGGGTGTGGAGAAACAACAATGAAATTCAAGTTACTGATTGCAGCGTTTGGTCTGTTAATGGGTGCAAATAGCGCGATGGCAGCAGGCGATGCAGCGGCTGGAGAAGGTAAATCAGCCATGTGTGCCGGTTGTCACGGTGCTGATGGTAAGAGTGTTGCCAATATGTTCCCCAATCTGGCGGGACAACATGCAAGTTACATTGCCAAGCAATTGGCCGATTTTAAAAGCAACAAGCGTACAGACGCTACAATGGCGGGCATGGTTGCTGCTTTAACAGAAGAAGATATGGCAGATCTGGCTGCTTTTTTTGCCAGCAAACCAGCGGCAGAAGGCAAGGCGGATGATGAAGCCAAGGTTGGCCTGGGTCAGGAAATGTTCCGTGGTGGTAATAGCTCAACCCATGTGCCGGCCTGTTCTGGCTGTCATGGCCCTACAGGCAAGGGTAATCCAGCGGCCAGGTTCCCATCACTGGCTGGTCAGCATGCGGCTTATACAATCAAGCAGCTAAAAGCTTTCCGTGATGGCTCCCGTGCGAATGATCCCAACACCATGATGCGTAAAGTGGCTGAGCATATGAGCGACAGGGAAATTGAAGCGGTTGCCAACTATATTGCCGGTATGAAGTAAAGCGAGCATTAATATGCTTGAGAAAAGGGTGGCTTAGGTCACCCTTTTTTTATGGTGTGATTTTATTTTGCTGTGGCATAATTCAATGAAATTAATTGCTATACCGATGGTCTGAGAATTTTTTAGGGGAAATAATAATGAAAAAAATATACCAGCAAGTGTTGTGGATTTTAATGCTGTTGCCATTAGTTGTAATGGCAAAAGAATATGATGCAGGTGTGGATTATGAAGTATTAAGCAAACCGGTTAAAACCCAGACGGGTGATAAGATCGAGGTGCTGGAGTTTTTCTGGTATGGCTGCCCCCACTGTTTTAAATTTGAACCCACCTTATCTGCCTGGGTTAAAAAGCTGCCTTCTAATGTAAAATTTATTCGCATACCCGCACCCCTTAATCCTAAATGGATGGTGCATACAAAAACCTATTATGCGCTGGAGATGATGGGTAAGGGTGAGCAATATCATGAAGCATTATTTAATGCGATACACGTTGATAGAAAACGTTTGTTCACCAAAGATAAAATAGCCGATTTTCTGGCATCTAAAGGCGTAGATAAAAAGCTGTTTCTGGACACTATGAATTCTTTTGGCGTCGAAATGCGGGCGAGAAAGGCGGCCCAGTTATCCCGTGAATATAATTTACATGGGGTACCGATGCTGGCCGTAAATGGCAAATATATTGTAACCGGTGAAAAAGCCGGTAGCTTTAAAAACATGGTTGATATTGCCAGCTACCTGATTAAAAAAGAATCCAGATAGCGTCAGCAGCCGTTTGATAATTCTGCATGCAAATTACTTTGTTCAGAATTTTAGAGATTCTTTAAAAGCCCGTGAGTCGGGCTTGTATATTTGAATAAAAACCCGCGCGGAGGCGAGTATGGTCGATCATTCTTCCACTCAGGGTGCAGAGCATTGGAAGCAGAAATATTACGATCAACTGGATCAGCTGGAAAAAAAGGAAGCTGACTGGGAGAGTCTTGAGTTAATCCTAAAAAAAGCCATAGGACGTCTTAGCCTTGCCGCTGAAGGGCATAATGATTCAGTTGACCGATATGTTAGAGATATAAGAGGCATAGTTAAAAAGGATATTAATCAGCCAAAACTTGAGCTGGTTCTTGACGATCTGTCAAAAGTACTACTTAAAATAGAAGAAAAAAATATACAGCCAGATCAGCAGCTAACACAGTTATTGCATGATCTGTTAAGTCGTCTGAATTTCCCATTATCATCCGATAAAGCAAAAAATAAATTACTAAAAAGTCTTGCTAAGGCTACAGATAAAGATGCAAAAAAGCGATTATCAGACGTAGTCAGTTTTATCCAGCCCTTCCTGAAGCAACAGCACGAGCAGAAAACTGAAAAACCGGGATTGCTTGGCCGTTTGCTTGGAAAAGAAGATAAGCCTGAACGCATAGCCGTAGAAGAGAAAACGACAGTACAGTATCAGGATGATCTGGAAGCATACAGACAGTGTTTTTTATCCCTGCTAAAGCAGCTGGACAATGCACAATCGCCCAGCGGCAAGCTAACAGCATTCAGATTAAGTGTAAGGAATGCAAAAGAGCGAAGCGAGCTGGAACGACTTTCTGCTGATCTGGCGCAGCTGATTAGTAAAACACAAACAGTAGACAGTTCGCCTGTATATGATAGTGCTTCACCATCAATACAGGAGCTACTACTAAGGCTGCTTGAGCAATTAATTGTGCCGGCAGATTTGCAGTCGGATGTGGAAGATATGCGTCATCGATTGCAACAGGAATCATCCGCAGACGACTGGAAAAAGTTATTAAAAGATGTCGCCAGTTTAATAAATTCTATTCGTAGCCGATTGCAGGAAGAAAAAACCGACTTCGAAGAATTTTTACAGCAGATAACCTCCCGCTTGAAAGAGATGGACAGTTTTCTACAAGTTGAAAATTCCGAACTTCAGATAGCCGATCAGGAGGGCAGGGCATTTGATATTAAAGTCGCCAGTCATGTGCAAACCATTCGAGATGATATAACCCAGGCATCAGAATTAAATGCCCTAAAAGAAACGGTTGAAAATCGGCTGGATACAATCTCAGAACATATTAAACAATATCGAACTATAGAGCAGAGCCGTTATCAATCGGCACAGAAAAATATAAATGATATGCAACAGCGTATGCTCGAGCTGGAAAATGAAACCAGCAATCTGAAAAAAGTTATTGTCGAAAAAAACAAACAGGCTTTATATGATGCCTTAACCGGAATTCCCAATCGCCTGTTTTACGAGCAGAAAGCAAAAGAAGAAATTGCCCGGCGAAAGCGTTTTTCAAATCCACTCAGTCTGGCAATATGGGATGTGGATTTCTTTAAAAAAGTAAATGACAGGTACGGGCACAAAGCGGGTGATAAAGTACTTAAAACCGTTGCCCAGCTACTGAATAAACGTATTCGGGAAACGGATTTTCTGGCGCGATTTGGCGGCGAAGAATTTGTCATGTTATTACCCGGCACAAAAGAAGAGGAAACACTCCGGCTGGTAAATGAGTTACGGGAACAGGTTGCAAACTGTGGCTTTCATTTCCAGGGTGAAGCTGTGCCCATAACCATATCCTGTGGAATCAGCAGCTTTAAAAAAGAAGACGATACTTTGTCCAGTGTTTTTGAGCGGGCGGATCAGGCCTTATATAAAGCCAAAGAAAATGGCCGCAATCAGTGCGTGGTGGATTCCTGCCTGTCGGATTAGTCGATAATATGCCCTGACAGGGCAGCCTGAAATCAGGCTCAGAAAAATGGCGCGCCCTAGAGGATTCGAACCTCTGACCTCATCCTCCGGAGGGATGCACTCTATCCAGCTGAGCTAAGGGCGCGAAGGTGGCATAGGATACCTGTTTATGGGGTTCGGTGCTAGTTTGTCATTAATCTGTCCAGGCTACGGTAGGAAATGGCTTCGCTCAAATGCTGGCTTTGTATGTTCTGGCAGCCATCCAGATCGGCTATGGTGCGGGCCAGTTTGAGAATTCGGTGATAGGCGCGGGCGGATAATTTTAAGCGCTCCATTGCCTGATTAAGCAGCGCCCTGTCCTGATCCTGTAATGCACAGTATTGTTCCACTTCCCTGCTGCCAAGTTCTGCATTGGCCTTGCCGGCTCGCGTTAGCTGTATCTGATAGGCGGCGGTAACCTGTTGAAGCATCTGTTTTGATGTTTCTTCGCCAGGTGTTTGGGCTGATTGCAAAATATCCTGGCTGACTCTGGGGACCTCTATATGTATGTCGATGCGGTCCAGTAGGGGAGCGGAGATGCGGGATCTGTGCCGTTGTTGTTGCTCAGGAGTACATTGGCAAAGTTCTTTGCCATCGCAGCTATAACCCTGAGGGCAGGGATTCATGGCGGCGATCAGCTGGAAGCGAGCGGGAAATTCGGCCTGCCGGGCAGCCCGTGAAATGGTGATGTGGCCGGTTTCAAGGGGTTCACGCAGTACATCCAGCACATGCCGGTCGAATTCGCTCAGTTCATC